>NZ_JBFAZW010000076.1:31049-57090 GCF_040682015.1 Dactylosporangium sp. NPDC051485 | reverse complement strand
GACATCGTCGCCACCATCCAGCCCGAACAGGACGCACTCGTACGGGCCGAGATCGACGAGTCGATCTGCGTGCAGGGGGCGCCCGGGACCGGGAAGACGGCGGTCGGGCTGCACCGGGCCGCGTACCTGCTCTACCTGCACCGCGAGCGGCTGCGCCGGGCCGGGGTGCTCATCGTCGGGCCGAACAGCGCATTCCTGCAGTACATCGCCAGCGTCCTTCCCACCCTCGGGGAGCTCGAGGTGCGGCAGTCGACGATCGACGGGCTGCTGAGCACGCCGGTCAAGGCGGTCGACGCCGACGTGGCGGCGGCGGTGAAAAACCACGAGAAGATGGCCCTTGTACTGCGTAAGCGCCTACTGAGCAAGATCCAGCGGCCCGAGGCGCCGCTCACCGTGGCCGACGGGTCGTACCGGTGGCGGATCTCGGTCGAGGCGCTGCGGCGGGTCGTCGACGACGTGCGGCGGGAGGCCCCGCCGTATGCGCTCGGGCGGGAGCGGGTGCGGGCGCGGATCGTCTCGCTGCTCATGCGCCAGTCGGAGGCGCGGCGCGGGGACTCGCCGAGCGAGGGCTGGCAGCGGCGGATGGGCAAGGCGGCGCCGGTCGTCGAGGTGCTCGACCACGTCTGGCCGGCCTGCACGCCGGAGCAGCTGGTCTTCGAGGTGCTCAGCAACCCCGGCCCCAGCCCCCAATCCGGCCCGAGCGCCCAAGCCAGCCCCAGCCCCCAACCGAGCCTCAGCCCCGAAGCCGGCCCCGGTGACGAGCTGCTGGACGAGGCCGAGCGGGAGGCGCTGCGCTGGGCCAAGCCGCCGAAGTCGGCCAAGTCGGCGAAGTGGAGCGCGGCCGACGCCGTGCTGATCGACGAGGCGGCCGGGCTCATCGACCGGGTGCCGTCGTTCGGGCACGTCGTGGTCGACGAGGCGCAGGACCTCTCCCCGATGCAGGCCCGGGTGCTGGCCCGGCGCAGCGAGCACGGGTCGATCACGCTGCTCGGCGACCTGGCGCAGGGCACCGCGCCGTGGGCCGCCCGCGACTGGGGCACGCTGCTGGCGCACCTGGGCAAGCCCGGGGCCCGGGTCGTGCCGCTGACGACCGGCTTCCGGGTGCCCGCGGCGGTGGTGGCGCTGGCCAACCGGCTGCTGCCGGCCCTGGGGGTGGACGTGCCCGCGGCGCGCTCGCTGCGCACGGACGGCGCGCTGACCCTCAGTACCGTTGCGGAAATCGACAAGGCCGTCATCGACGCGGCCCGCGCGGCGCTGGGCCAGCCGGGCTCGGTCGGCGTCATCGCGGCCGACGCGGCCGTGGACGGGCTGACCGAGGCGCTGCGAGGAGCGGGGATCGCGCTCGCCGGGCCGCAGGACACGGACGGTGCCGCCAGGGTCACCGTGTTGCCGGCGGGGCTGGCCAAGGGTCTGGAGTACGACCACGTCATCGTGGTCGAGCCGGCCGACATCGTGGCGGCCGAGCCGCGCGGGCTCAACCGGCTGTTCGTCGTGCTGACCCGCGCCGTCTCCCGGCTGGACGTGCTGCATTCGCGGCCGCTTCCCGCCCCGCTGGACGGATTGTCCTGACGAGCGGGCGGATGTCAGGATCTCGGACATGCGAGTTCGGGGTTACGCGCCTGGCACGCCGTGCTGGGCGGAGCTTGTCAGCCCGGATGTGGAGGCGGCGGCCGAGTTCTACGCCGGGCTGTTCGGCTGGGCGCGCAACGGCGACGGGCACTTCACGCTGAACGGGCGGGCCGCCGCGGGCCTTCGGGCCGGGCGCCCGGACCGGTCGGCGGCCTGGCTGATCTCGATCTCCACCGACGACCCGGCCGGCACCGCGGCGGTGGTCGAGCGCTGCGGCGGCGCCGTGCGGGTGCCGCCGGCCAGCGTGCGCGACCTCGGTACCGCCGCGACCTTCTCCGACGCCGGCGGCGCGACCTTCGGCACCTGGCTGCGCAGCCGGTTCGGCGGCGCCCAGGTCTCCTTCGAGCCGGGAGCCATCTGCTGGTACGAGCTGGCCGCGCACGACCTCGACGCGACCGGCGCCTTCTACAAGGAGGTCTTCGGCTGGCACACGGTCGAGGCCGACAGCGAGGGCGAGCCGTACTTCGAGCTGCACCACCTCAACGACACCGTCGGCGGCCTGGTGCCGATCGACCACCGCTTCCCGCCGGGCGTGCCCGACCACTGGACGGCCTGCTTCATGGTGGCGGACTGCGCCGCCGCCTGCGAGCGGGTGGTGGAGCTGGGCGGCAGCGTGGCCCGGCGCCCGCAGGCGGCCTCGGCCGGGTACTACGCGCGGGTGGCGGACCCGGCCGGAGGCCACTTCGCGGTGATCGAGCTCACCGAGGACTGGATGTTCTAGCAGTACCGCTCATGCTTGCCGATGACGCGGAAGGTGCAGTCGCCGTACTCGGCCAGCAGCAGGCTCGCCTCCTTGTTGCGCACGGTCTCGGCGGCCAGCACGCTCCCCGGCGGGTAGAAGCCGCCCCGCTCGGGCGAGTTCGGGTACATCTCGATGGTGTACGCCCAGATGCCCTGCGTGGCCCAGAGCCAGTCGATGACGGAGCCGTCGGTGATGTACAGGCTGCTGGACTGCTCCGGCGTGTAGCCGTTGCTCTTGGCCATGAGCGTGCCCAGGGCCGCGAACGTCCTCTGCTGGTCGGCCTTCAGGCCGGAGCCGGTCGGCTCCTGGGTGTACCCCCACGGCCAGAGGACCAGCTCGGAGTACGAGTGGAAGTCGATGGCGGCCGTGATCTGCTGCTTACCGCCGATGCGCCGGCTCAACACGAAGTCGCGCAGCCTCTGCGTCTCCGGCGCCCAGAAGGCCGACGGCCCGCGGTAGGTCTCCGAGGCCACGTTCGACGAGGAGCCCTGGCAGCAGCCGAACTTGTAGCCCCAGTTGCGGTTGAGGTCGACGCCGTAGTAGCTCTGCCCGAGCGGCTGCCGGTTCTTGCGCCAGTTGTGGTAGCGCCCGCCGGCGGTGTCGAACTCGCCGCCGTCGGGGTTCATGTCCGGCACGATCCAGATCTCGCGGCTGTTGACCAGGCGGGTGATCCGGGCGTCCTTGCCGTAGTTGTCGGCGAACAGGTGCACCAGGTACAGCGCCATCTCGACGGTGATGTGCTCGCGGGCGTGCTGGTGGGCGGCGTAGAGGATCTCGGGCTCGTCCTCGTCGACGGCCACGTTGTCTGAGATCTTGATGAGCGGCATGTCCCGGCCCTCGTACGACTTGCCGAGGCTGAGCTTCCGCACGATCGCCGGGTGGGCCTTGACCACTTTGTCGAGCTCGGCGTGCATCTCCGCGTAGTCGTGGTACGCGGAGTCGGCGACCGGGAAGCCTTCGGTCCGTGTCTTGATGACCCGGTAGCCGAGGCGCTCGATCTTGCGCGCCTCGGCCGGCGTGGCCGTGATGTTGGCGCGCCCGTCCTCGACGCTGTCGATTGCCGCGCCGGTACGGCCGATCCGCACGCTGTCGCCTTGGTCCACGACGCCGACGACGACGTACGGTGCCGATTTTTGCGCATAAATCGGATTAGTCGGACTCGCCCCAGCAGAGGTGGCCGAGACGAGCGTCACCGCCCCCACGACCGTCAGCGCCAGCATCGGAAGGATCCTTCGACCCATGAACAAGCCCCCTTGGACGTGACCGTGCACCATCCAAGGATTAAGTGGCTTTAGTCCGATTTGGTGGCGCTTTCACCCCCATCATCATCCCCATTGAGGGCGGCGCGCAGCCGTTCACGCTTTTCGGAGCGCTGCTGGGTGATCCCGACGACGTGCTCGGCCGCCTGCGCGCGCAGCCCGGCCAGCAGGAAGTAGGCCAGCGGCGCGGTGATCAGCAGGGCGATCATCAGCTTGAGGAACGCGCTGATGTCGAGCGGCACGGCCAGCATCACGCAGGCGACGAGGCCGAACAGCCCGAGCCGGGCGAGCGAGTACTTCAGAAACGGCGTCATGATGCACCCAGCGTAACGTCAGGCCCAGACCTGCTGCGGCTCGGCGCGGCGCTGCGCCTGGGGGGTCGGCTTGTCGTACTCGCGCACGATCTCGTACTTCGTGTTGCGCTCGACCGGCTGGAAGCCCGCGTCCCAGATGAGGTTGAGCAGGTCCTCGCGGTGCATGGTGTTGGGCGTGCCGTAGCTGTCGGCATCGTGCGTGATCTTGTACTCGACCACCGAGCCGTCCAGGTCGTCCACGCCGAAGTTCAGCGACAGCTGGGCCACCGACAGGCCGTGCATGACCCAGAAGCACTTGACGTGCGGCACGTTGTCGAAGAGCAGCCGGGAGACCGCGAAGGTCTTGAGGCTCTCGGCCGGCGAGGCCATCTTGGTGCGGGCCTGCAGCCGGTTGCGGACCTTGCCGTCCGCCGAGTCGACGAAGTCGTGCTGGTAACGCAGCGGGATGAAGACGGTGAAGCCGCCGGTCTCGTCCTGCAGCTCGCGCAGCCGCAGCACGTGGTCGACGCGGTGACGGGGCTCCTCGATGTGCCCGTAGAGCATGGTCGACGGCGTGCGCAGGCCCTTACTGTGGGCCAGCCGGTGGATGCGCGACCAGTCCTCCCAGTGGGTGGCGTGGTCGACGATGTGCTGGCGGATCTCCCAGTCGAAGATCTCCGCGCCGCCACCGGTCAGCGACTCCAGGCCGGCGTCCATGAGCTCGTCGAGGATCTCGTCGGCGGGCAGGCCGGAGATCTTCTCGAACCACTGGATCTCGGTCGCGGTGAACGCCTTGAGGTTGACCCCGGGCAGGGCGCCCTTCAGCTCGCGCAGGACCTTCGGGTAGTACTTCCACGGCAGCGTCGGGTGCAGGCCGTTGACGATGTGCAGCTCGGTGAGCTGCTCGCCCTCCATCTCCTTGGCCTTGGCGACGGCCTCGTGGATGCGCATCGTGTAGGCGTCCTTCTCGCCCGGCTTGCGCTGGAAAGAGCAGTACGCACAGCTGGCCGAGCAGACGTTGGTCAGGTTGAGATGCCGGTTGACGTTGAACATCACCCGGTCGCCGTTCTTCTCGGTCCGCACCTGGTGGGCCAGGCGCCCCAGCCAGACGAGGTCGTCGCTCTCGTAGAGGGCGATCCCGTCCTCCCTGCTGAGCCGCTCCCCGGCGGTGACCTTGGCCTCGAGTTCGCGCTTCAACCCTGCATCCACGCCGCCCAGCGTACGTCGGACGCGGCGTTCGTCTCGCATTCACCCACCTTCGACGAAGTCGACATTGATCACCCCTCGACGCACGTTGCTTCCGTGCGGTAAGAAAAAGTGGGCAGGAACACGGTCGGGCGGCAGACCGACTGATCGATCGACAGTGATCGACCATTGGCGTGGCTAACCGACTGGGGACGGTGGCGATGAGCGGGCTGGTGCTGAGGGCGGCTTTTCCGGGTGATCTCCCGGTTTCACCGCCACGGCAGGAGCAGGCTGAGCAGGTTGTCCGGGCGCGTGTCTTCTCGGGGTTGCGGCTGCGCCGCGGCCCGATGGTGACCGCCGCCGTCGTCTGCACGATGCTGTGCTCGCTGGTCGCGCGGCCGGCCTACGCCGACCCGACCGGCGACGTCCCTGACACCGGCTCCCGCCCGGTCGCCTCCGGCCAACTGCTGCTGCCCGGCACCGGGGCCACCACCGCCCCGCCGGCCGCCACCACGGGCACCCTGACCGGGCCGAAGGCCGCCGAGCTGGCCCAGCTCGAGCTGGCCGTGGCCCAGCTGGGGGAGAAACGCAACCGGGCCTCCCAAGACCTCGACGCCGCGCAGAACTCGCTGACCGACGCCCAGGCCAAGCTCGCCGCCGCGAGCCAGAAGGTCACCGACCTCAAGGAGAAGGCCGACTCGGCCGCCGCCGAGGCATACAAGCGCGCGACCGGCCTGGGCCCGCTCGACAGCTACGCCAACGACCTGCACAAGTTCGGCCTGCTCGCGCCGGGCCTGGGCAGCCAGGGCGGCGACCAGCAGGCCGCCCGCGACCTGCTCTTCGCCCAGCAGTCCGAGTCGGCCGCGCGCCAGGAGGTGCAGGCCGCCCAGTTCGCCGTGCAGTCGGCCCAGACGACGTACACGCCGATCGACACCGACTTCCAGGCCCGGAATGCGCAGTACGTCCAGTTGCGGGCCGCGAACGAGGCCCTGGTGCTGCAGTTGGAGGCCCAGCAGGACCGCGCCGAGCAGGCGCTGGCCCCCGGCCTGGTCGACAGCCCGGTCATCGACGGCAAGGTGGCGCACCCCAACGCCATCCGGGCGCTCAACCTCGCCCTCAGCAAGGTCGGCATCGCCTGGTACGTCTGGGGCGACGAGGGCCCGGACACGTTCGACTGCTCGGGCCTGGCCTACTGGGCCTACGGCCAGGTCGGGGTGCGCGTGCCGCGCGTGGCCGCCGACATGTACCACGGCACGCACGCGATCCAGCCGAGCAAGAAGAGCCCGGGCGACCAGCTGCTCCCCGGCGACCTGGTGTACTTCGCCACCGACATGAGCGACTGGCGCACGATCTACCACATGGGCATCTACATCGGCGGCGGCAAGATGGTCAACGCCCCGACGAGCGGCCAGAAGGTCAAGATCGCCGAGGTCCGCTGGTCCCGCCTGTTCGGCGCCACCCGGATCTTCGACGCCGTGCCGGCCCCCAACGCGACGCACACCACCCCGCCGGCGGGCGGCTCGACCACCACGCCCCCGGCGGGCGGCGGCTCCACCTCGCCGTCCCCGTCGAGCAGCGCCTCGCCCACGCCGACCGCGACCGGCAGCGGGACCCCGTCGCCCGACCCGTCGACCTCGTCGACGCCCTCGCCCGACCCGACCACGCCCTCGCCGGACCCGACCACGCCGAGCACGCCGCCGACGGGCGGGTCCAAGCCGCCGTCGAAGGAGCCGAGCGACCCGCCCCCGGCCCAGACGTCAACCTCCGCGACCGCCGATCACTCCGCCCCCGCCAGCACGAGCGCCAAGGCCCAGACCTCGGTGAGCGCCTCCGGCGGCTGACGCTTTTCGGGCGCCGACCCCCGGCTCGGTGACCGCGGGCCAGACGGCTCGATCTCGCGGTTCCAGATCCAAAACCCGACGCACTCCGATCCAGCGTTGCGTGACTCGATGTGGCACCGTGGACCCGTTGACCGACGGAGCGGGGGCCCGCCGGTCGCGCGACGACGCCCGCGAGGGCAACCGGTTCATGGAGGCGAACGATGGACGAACGGGAACCCCGTTACGGCGCCTACGGCGAGGCGGTACAGCCCAACTCCTCGTCTTCTTCTTCCGCTTCTGCTTTGACTTCTTCACCGACCGGCTCCTCGGCCGGGCGGTCCGCTGAGCCCTCGGCCGAACCCGAGGACGCCGCCGACCTGCCGCCGCTGCCGCCACCGCCGCCGGTCGGCGCCGAACTCCCGCCGGAGCCGGGCGACGATGAGCTCCCGGGCCAGGCCTACGAGCCGCCGCCGACGCCGGTCGACGGCGCGCTGTGGCCCGGCGCCAACCCGTTCGAGTCGGCTGGGGGCTCCGACGAGGAGGACGACCCGGAGGTCGCGGCCCTGATGGCCGCCTTCGCCGACCCGGGCCCTGCCGCCGCGCCGTCGCCCTCCCCGTCCTCCGCGCCCGTCTCTTCCGCACCGATTTCCTCCGTGCCCGTTTCTTCTGCGCCGGTTTCCTCCGCGCCTGTCTCGTCTTCGCCCGTTTCGCCGGAATCTGCCGCGGGCGCGCCCTCGCCGTTCACGGTCCCGACCTCGGAGCCCTTCGCCGGCGCCCAGCCCGGAGCCCCCTCGGCCTCGGGTTCGTCGTGGGGCGCGCCGCCCGCACCGGACCCGGACGAGGCCGTGATCTCCGCATCGGTCGGCGGGGCCCCGGCCTTCCAGCTGCCGAGCCTGGCGCCGGCCGCGGACGTGTACGGCCCGCCCCCCACCGACCCGGCCCCGCTCCCCCCGCCGGCCCCGCGCAACGAGGACGAGGACTCGGGCGGCCTGGCCGACCCGTTCGGCCCCGCACCCGTCGACGGCTTCGCCCCGGCCGCGGACCTGGACTCCCCCGACGCCAACACCCCGCTGACCCCGATCGTGGGCCGCGCGACGGTCGCCGGCATCAGCACCCCGCAGGGTGCCTTCCAAGAGGTACGCCACGAGGCCGGCACCTACCGCGCCGGCGTCTACTCCGAGGCGGACTCCGGCCCCATCCCCGCCCCTGCGGACACCTCCGGCACCCCGTCCGCCGGGAGCGACTCGGACCTGCTCCGGCCCGCCTCCCTGAGCGCCGAGCCGTTCCCGCCGTTGGCCCCGTTCCAGCAGCCCTCACCGTTCGAGCCGGCCCCGGTGGCCGCCGAGGAGCCCTCGGCCGCCGGGCAGGCCCCGTTCCTCGCGTCGCAGGCCGACGAGGAGTCCACGCCGCTGCCGAGCCGCGTGCGTGCCCCGCGCCCGCCGGCCGAGTCCTCCTGGGACGCGTTCGCCCTGCCGTGGGCCGCCCAGGCCACCCCGCCGGCCGCCCCGGAACCGCCCGCCGAGCCCCCGGCCGCCTACTCGCCCGCCGAGCCTCCAGCGGCCTACCCGCTGGCCGAGCCCTTGGCCTCCGAGCCGCCGGCCGTGCCGGCCCCGGCCGCTTACCCGTTGCCCGAGCCGTTGGCCTCCGAACCGCCGGTCCCGGCTGCTTACCCGCTGTCCGAGGCCCTGGCCCCCGAGCCGCCGGCCGTGCCGGCCCCGGCTGCCTACCCGCCGCCCATCCCGGAGCCGTCGGCCGCCGATGAGCCGCTGGTGGTGCCCGCCCCGGCCGCGTACCCGCTCCCCGAGCCGTCAGCGCCCGAGCCCCCGGCGATCCGCCACCCGTTCGCGGTGCAGGGCCGGCCGGCGACCCCGGAGCCCGCCGCCGCCGAGCCGCCGGCGTTCCCGGGCACGTACCCGCCGCCGGTGGCCCCCGAGCCGCTCGCGGCCCGTTCCTCCGCTCTTCCTCCGGCCTCCGACCCGCTCGCCCCCGCCGATGCCCAGCCGGACACATCGTTGCCGGGCGCCCAGTCGAGGGCCGGCATCGCCGCCGGCTTCATCGCCGGGGCCGGCGCGGGCGCCGCGGCCGCCCGGGCCAGCGCCTCGGTCCCCGGCCTGCACACGGTCAGCGCCGAGGAGGCCGCCCAGGCCGCCCGCGCCGCGACGGCCACCCCGACGGTGTACCGCGCCGGCGGCACCGACCCGTCGGCCCCCGGCACCACCCCGCCCGCCGCCAGCCCGGTCTCACCCGCCGACCGGTGGGCCGCACCGTCCAGCTCGGCACCGTCCGCCGACGCAGGCTCGCCGTCCGGGCCGGCCCCCTCCGCCGACCGGTGGGCCGCGCCGTCCAGCTCGACGCCGTCCGCCGGCACAGGCTCGCCGTCCGGGCCGGCCCCCTCCGCCGACCGGTGGGCCGCGCCGTCCAGCTCAACGCCGTCCGCCGGCACAGGCTCGCCGTCCGAGCCGGCCCCCTCCGCCGACCCGTGGGCCGCGGCGATCCCCTCGGCTGACGCGACGCCGCCGGCCGAGCCGGGCCGGTCGCCCGAGCCGGAGCCGGAGCCCGACGAGGACGAGCCCGCCGATCCGGCCATCCCGGGTCCGGCCCCGTCGCCGTTCCCGAGCCCCGAGCCGATCCCGACGCCGGAGCCCACCCCGTTCCCGCCGTCGCCGGCCCCGGAGCCGATCCCGCACCCGTACCCGCCGGCGCCCGAGCCCGAGCCGCTCCCCCAGCCGGAGCCGACGCCGCACCCGGAGCCGACGCCCGACCCGTTCCCGCACCCGCAGCCCCAGCCGCTCCCCCAGCCGGAGCCGACCCCGCGTCCGCAGCCCCAGCCGTTCCCGTCGCCGTCGCCGTTCCAGCCGGGCGGCCCGTTCCAGCCCAGCCCGTTCCAGCCAGGTCCGTTCCAGGCCGGTCCGTTGCAGGCCGGTCCGTTCCAGGCCTCGGACGCTCCCTCGGCGCCCGCGTACGGCGGCCCCGACGCCCCGCCCGCGTCCCCGTTCGGCGCGGTCCAGCCGCCGCCGCTGCCCGGGTCGGTCGCCACGCCACCGCCCCTGCCAGGCTCGGCTACACCGCCGCCCCTGCCGGGCTCGGCCACCCCGCCGCCGCTGCCCAGATCGGTCGCCGCGCCACCGCCCCTGCCAGGCTCGGCCACCCCGCCGCCGCTCCCAGGGGCGTTCACGCCGCCGCCGCTGCCCGACTCCCCGCCGCCGCTGCCCGGGTCGGCCGTCACGCCGCCGCCGCTCCCCGGCACTCCTCCGCCGCTACCCGGTACTCCGCCGCTGCCCGGATCGGCGACGCCGCCGCCGCTGCCGAGCGAGCTGCCGCCGGTGCCCGGGGCGACCGCCGGTCCGCCGCCGCTGCCCGGCACGCCCCCACCGCTGCCGACGGCGCCGACCTCCGGCGCGGCCGCGCCCGGTCCGGACGCCCCGTCGGCGCCGGCCTATGGCATGCCGCACGCCCAGCCCGCGGCTCCCTTCGGGGGGAACGACGCGCCGGCCTACGGCATGCCGGACGCCCGGCCCGCGGCCTCCTTCGGCGGCAACGACGCGCCCGCCTACGGCACCCCACCGGCCGCACCCACCAGCGGAGCAACCCCGCCCGCCTACGGCCTGCCCGACGCCCGACCCGCCGCCGCGTTCGGGGGGAACGACGCGCCGGCCTACGGCATGCCGGACGCCCAGCCTGCGGCCTCCTTCGGGGGGAACGACGAGCCGGCCTACGGCGTGCCCGACGCCCGGCCCGCGGCTCCGTTCGGCGGCGGCGACCAGACGCCCCCGCCGGTGTCCAGCTCGCCGTTCCTCGTGGCCGAGGAGCCTCCGGCGCTGCCGGGCGAGGCGGCGCAGGACGACGACCAGGGCGGCAAGGCGGGCGGGGAGGCTGCCGGGTCCCCGGCGGCGCCCTCGTACACGACGCCGTCCGCAGAGCACCCCTGGGGCCACAACGACTCGCCCGGCGGGGCCGGGCAGCCGCAGCAGCCTCAACCGCCGCAGTGGCAGCAGATCCAGCCCGCCCAGCCGGGGTGGAACCCGCGGCCCGGGTACGTCGCGCCGCTCCCCGGCCAGCAGAGCTGGGGCGCGCCCGGTCAGCCAGGACAGCCGGGTCAGCCGGGGTACCCGGCCCAGCAGGGCGGGCACCCGGGGCAGCCGCCGCAGCCCGGCCAGCCGGGATGGAACCCGCAGCAGCAGGGCTGGCAGGCGCCCCCGCCGGCGCAGCAGGGCTGGAACCCGCCGCCCGGGCAGCCTGGGCAGCCCGCCCAGCAGCCGGGCTGGGGGCAGCCGCCCGCCTCGGCGCCGCCCGCGCACCAGCCCGGATGGAACCCGCCGCCGGCCCAGCAGGGCTGGCAGCAGCCGGGCGGCCACCCGCAGCAGCCGGGCTGGCAGCCGCCGCCCGCCTCGGCCCCGCCGGCCCATCAAGGCTGGCAGCCGCCGCCCGCGCAGCCGGGGCAACCGCCGGCCTGGGGGCAGCAGCAGCCCGCCCAGCAGGGCTGGACGCCACCGCCCGCGCAGCCGGGCTGGGGCCAGCCGCCGGCGTCGACGCCGCCCGCCCAGCAGGCCTGGGGACAGCCGCCCGCGTCCGCCCCACCGGCCCAGCCGGGTTGGGGGCAACCACCTGCGTCCGCCCCGCCGGCCCAGCCGGGCTGGGGGCAACCACCTGCGTCCGCCCCGCCGGCCCAGCCGGGCTGGGGGCAACCGCCCGCGTCCGCCCCGCCCGCGCAGCAGGGGTGGGGACAGCCACCGGCCTCGAGCCCGCCGGCCCAGCAGGGTTGGGGACAGCCGCCCACATCCACCCCGCCCGCGCAACCCGCGCAACAGGGCTGGGGCCAACCGCCGACTTCCACCCCGCCGGCCCAGCAGGGCTGGGGACAGCCGCCGGCCGCGACTCCGCCGGCCGCGCCGCCTGGGTCGCCTGGATCGCAGGCGTGGGGGGCCGAGCCGGTGGCGTGGACCCCGCCGCCGATGCCCGGGGCCGGTGCACCTGGAACGGAGAGCAAGGATCATGACGTACCACCGCAGAACTGGCCCGGTCGCGGGGACTTCCCGCCGCCGGCCAACCGCGCGCCGGGCGGCGGCTACCCGTCGACCGGGGCGCCCGCTCAGCCCGCGCCGGAGCACCAGCAGCCCCCGGCCATCCCTCCGCCCGACGAGGAGCCTGCCTTAGAGGAGGCAACCGAGCCGGCCCCCGCGGCCGGCGCCTATGAGAAGTGGGCCCGCAGCGAGCGGGCCTCCGCCGGCACCGTATACGGCGGGAAGGACGGCGTGGCACTGTCGTCCGACTCGACCGGCGGCGGGGGCAGTCCGCTCGAGATCTCCGGCTCGCTCACCGGGCACATCCTGAGTCAGGGCACCGCGGAGACCGATGATGACGACGAGGAGCCGGCCCGGTCCGGCAACCTGCGGGTGATCATCATCATCGCGGTGCTGGTGGTGGTTTTACTGGTCGGCGGGTACTTCGCCGTCACCTTCGCCAAGGATTTCATGAACGACACGTTCAACAGCGTGCCGAAGAGGAAGTGAGCCGCAGCACCACGGCTGGGACCGCGCCCCCGGGATCGGCTACGCTGAGCCGTTCTCCAATCGGAAGGTCCCAGCTCGTTGCTGCCCGCTGACCCCAGTTCGTTCCCTTCACTGTTCGAACAAGACGCATCGCTGTTCGAACAAGCCGCAGATCCCGGTTTCGCCGGGCTCGGCCTGCCTGCCAAGCTGGTGCGGGCGCTCGCCGACCAGGGCATCACCGATCCGTTCCCGATCCAGTCGGCGACCGTCCCGGACGCGCTCGCCGGCCGCGACGTGCTCGGCCGCGGGCGCACCGGCTCGGGCAAGACCCTCGCGTTCGGCCTGCCGATGCTGGCCCGGCTCGCCGCCTCCGGCCGCTCCCGGCCGCACGCGCCCAAGGCGCTGGTCCTGGTGCCCACCCGCGAGCTGGCGATGCAGGTCAACGACGCGCTGACCCCGCTGGCCAAGACGCTCGGCCTGTTCTGCAAGACGGCCGTGGGCGGGGTGCCGTACGACCGCCAGATCTGGTCCTTGGAGCGCGGCGTGGACGTCCTCGTGGCCACGCCGGGGCGCCTCGGCGACCTGGTCAAGCGCGGTGCGTGCCGGCTCGACGCGGTGGAGATCGCCGTGCTCGACGAGGCCGACCAGATGGCCGACATGGGCTTCCTGCCGGAGGTCACCGAGATCCTGGCCCAGACGCCGCAGGGCGGGCAGCGACTGCTGTTCTCCGCGACCCTGGACAAGGACGTCGACGCCCTGGTCACGCGCTTCCTGGTGGACCCGGTCACGCACTCGATCGAGCCGCCGGTGGCCTCGGTCGGTTCCATGGATCATCACGTACTGCTGGTGCCCCCGCACGACAAGGTGGCGATCGCCGCCTCGATCGCGGCCCGGAAGGGCCGGACGATCCTCTTCGTGAAGACGCAGCTGGCCGTGGACGAGCTGGTCGAGCAGTTCGCCAAGGTCGGCGTGCGGGCGGGTGCGCTGCACGGTGGCAAGACGCAGCGGGTGCGCACGCGCACGCTGGCCGAGTTCCGCGAGGGCTCGGTCGACGTGCTGGTCGCCACCGACGTGGCCGCCCGGGGCATCCACATCGACGACGTGTCGCTGGTCGTGCACGTCGACCTGCCCCGCGACCAGAAGGACTACCTGCACCGGGCCGGGCGCACGGCGCGGGCCGGGGCGGCGGGCACGGTCGTGACGCTGGTGCTGCCCCGGCAGCGGCGGCGGGCGGCGGCGCTGCTGGCCAAGGCCGGGGTCACCCCCACCGAGCTGCGCGTGCGCGCGGGCGACCCGGCGCTGGCCGAGGTCACCGGCGCCCGCCAGCCCAGTGGCGTGCCGGTGCGCATCTCCGCGCCGGGCCCCTCCGCCAACCACGCCGTTGCCAATCACCCCGCGCACCGGCGGCGGGTGAACGATCGGCGACCGCCTCGCAGCCGTTAGCGACAGAGCGAGGCGTAAATGCCCGCGGTCGGATACGGTCCCGGCATGACCGTGCTACCGCGGGCGTTCGCCTGGCAACGAATCGACACCGCCGGCGGCGAGTTCGTCACCCTCGACGATAGGCGCGGACTGCGCGCCAAGGGGGTCACGTTCGCCGCCGACAACGCGTTGTACACCTGTCGCTACGAGCTGTACACGGACGAGTCCTGGGCCAGCACGCGGCTGGAGGTGGTCGTCGAGGGCGCGGGCTGGCTGCGCACGCTGCGCATGGAGCGGGCGGCCGGCCGCTGGCGGGTCACCACCAGCGAGGTCGGCGACCTGGAGACGGTCCTGCCCACGGCGCCGCTGCCGGGCATCGAGGATCCGGACCGGCTCCACGCGGTCCTCGACGTCGACCTGTACAACTCGCCGCTGACCAACACGCTGCCGGTGCGGCGCCTGGGTCTGCTGCAGGCCGCGCAGGGCACCAAGGCACAGATCGAGGCCGCATGGGTACTGCTACCAAGCCTCGCCGTCCTCCCCCTCGAGCAGAGCTACGAGGTGCTCGGGCCGCGGCTCGTGCGGTACCGCTCGGAGAACTTCACCGCCGACCTGGAGCTCACCGGCGACGGCTACATCGCGGAGTACCCGGGCCTTGCCAGTCTCGCCTGATGGCGCTCAGCCAGCTGGCTGGATCCGCCCCTCCCATTTCGTGGAAAGCGCGATGGTGGTGCGGGTCCGGGCCACGCCCTTCACCCGGTTGAGGTCGACGATGAGCCGTTCCAGGTCGCCGATGTTTTTCACCCGCGCCTTGCACAAAAACGATTCCTCACCCGCCATGAAGTAGCAGGATTCGATCTCCTGGCGGGTCCGGAGTGCGTCGAGGACGGCGTCCGTGTCGCCGCTGCTGTCCTGCACGATACCGATCACGGCGGTCAGCGGCAGGCCCAGCGACTCGGGCTCCACCTCGGCGCGGTAGGCCCGGATCACCCCGGAGGATTCAAGCTTGCCGACGCGTTCGTGCACGGCCGGGGCGGAGAGGCCGACCTTCCGGGCGAGCTCGGCATATGGAAGCCTGGCGTTGTCCCGGAGCAGGTCGATGAGCTGACGATCGATCGCATCCATCGCGACAAGCCTAACGGTCCGGGTTTTAACACAGCTAATTGCCCAGAAGTGCGTTTTCCTCGTTTCCCGGACACGGCACGACAGCGGTGCTGTAATGGGCTTACATCCCAGGATGACTCGCGCTTTCAGCTTCGCAGCATGGGGGTGCGCGGGCCCGGCGAGCCACCCAGGGTAAAGGAGGGGCCGTGGAGACGGGAGATCGTCTGCTGACGCCCGGTGAAGTCGCTGCCTTGTTTCGCGTCGACCCGAAGACGGTGACGCGATGGGCCGCGGCCGGCCGGATCAGTAGCATCCGAACCCCGGGTGGACACCGGCGGTTCCGGGAATCGGAGGTGAGAGCGTTGCTCGAGGGCGACGAGACTCTGGATGACACCTCTAACGGGAATGGCCGAGCTCACCCGACCAACGAGTGAACAGGCTGTGCGACACGCCGGCGGCGTCCAGAATCTTGCCGGCGACGAAGTCGACCAGCTGCGCGGCCGTGGCCGCGGCTCCGGCGGCATAGAAGCCGGGGCTCGCGGGCAGGATCACCGCACCCGCGTCGTGTAGTGCGATGAGGTGCTCCAGGTGACTGCGGGTCACCGGGGTCTCGCGTGGCACGACCACGACCGGGCGGCGCTCCTTGAGGTTCACCTCGGCGGCGCGCTGAAGGAGGTCCTTGGACAGTCCGATGGCGATGCCGGCGCAGGCGGCCGTGCTGGCCGGCACGACCAGCATGCCCTTGACGGGGTAGGACCCACTGCTCGGACCGGCGGCAAGGTCGCCGGCCGGCCAATAGGTCACGTCCGCGCCATCCAGCGGGCGACCGAGCCACGCGGCGAGGTCGTCCTTCCAGTGCGCGTCGCGGAACGACACACCGGTCTCGTCGAGCACGGTGAGCCGGGCCGCGCGGGAGACGACGAGGTCGACGGCCTCGCCGGCGTCGAACAGCGCCCGGATGACGGCCGCCGCGTATGGCGTGCCCGACGCCCCGGACACCCCGACGACCCACGGCCTGCGCTGCTGCACGCCCCAACTCTGCCACGAAGGGGCGGCGCCCCTTTGGACGCCGCCCCGCGATGATGGCGTGTTGCTCGTTACTCGATGCCGCCGTCCTCGGGCGTCACGAGCACCACCCGGCGCCGGCGGGAGACCAGGAAGAGGACCACGCCGCCGACGAGCAACAGCGCGCCGACCCCGGCCATGCCGGCAACCTTCGCGCCGGTCAGCGGCAGCGCACCGCCGCCGCCACTACCGCCGGCCTTGGGGTTGATGACGACCTCGGCCAGGTCGTTCGCCGGGTTGTCGTCGTGGCGCTCGGCCGGGTTGGCGAACGGGTTGGTGAAGGACACCGTGCCCGTCGCGTTGGCGATCACCTCGGTGATCTTCAAGCTGAACTCGGCGTGCGACTCCCCGCCCGGCTTGAACACCTGCTCGTAGTTGAAGCAGGCGTAGAACCGCTTGCCGGGCAGCTTCGGCTCGAAATGGTCGCCGTCGCTCTCGTGCCACCAGGCGGAGCAGTTGTCCGGCACGAGGACGACCTCGGTGCCGTCCGGCACCACGAAGTCGTACTCCCACGAGGGCTCGCCGCCGGTGCGCTCGGCGTCCAGCGCGGCCGGGCCGTTGTTCTTGATCCCGATGTTGATTTTGACGACGTCTCCGACCTTGCCGGATGCGGTGGCGCCGATCGAGGCGACGTCGACACGGTTGCCGATCTTCCACATGTAGGTCGCGTAGTTATCGAAGTCGTTGATGTCCTTGACCGGCTGCACGGCGAGGGTGCTGAACTTCTTGCCGGAGGTTGCCTTCTGGGTGCGGCTGCGGGCCAGGGCGCGCGACTGTTCCTCGGCCCCGGGGTCGGCGAAAAAGTCGGCCGCCTTAGATCCGTACGCGTCGGCGGTGACCTTGGCCGCCATGCCACGGTGGCCCTTCTCGGTGCCGTCATCGGTGACGAAGGTGACGACCATGCCCGGCTGCAGCGGCTCGTCGAGCGGGCAGGTGACGGTGGTGCCACCGAAGGCCGTGGTGCCGTAGGTGCAGCCCTCGTACTGGTCGGGCACGATGCCGTTGTCGAAGCTGAACGTGAAGGCGGCGTGGTCGGCCGCCTGGTTGCCCGCGTTGTAGAACGTCGCCGGCATCCAGACGACGTCGCCGGGCTTGGCCGGCTTCTCGCCGTCCGATTCGTCGACCGCGACGAGGTCGACGCCGTCGGCGATCTTGACGTGGGCCTCGCTCTGGTTCCCCGGGACGTTGTCGGCCTTGGTGGCGATCGTGTACGTGCCCTCCTGGCCGTTCTGCGCGCCCTTCACGGCCTTGATCGTGAAGGGGACCATGGCGCCGTCATAGCTGCCGTCGGGCAGCGTGCAGGTGACCTTGGCGGCGGCGGCCTTGCACTCGTCGATCAGCGGGACGACCGTGGCGATCTTCAGCGCGCTGAAGTCGATGGTGAGCACCGGGTTGACCGCGTTGTGCGCGAACACGTCGACGTAGACGACCTTGCCGTTCCCGGCGCCGACCGAGATCGTGGAGGTGACCGGGCTGGCCAGGAGGCTTGGGGAGTCCTCGGCGTGGGCCAGCCCGGCGGGGGCGACCGCGAGCGTCACCGCAGCGAGGGCGGCGCCGAGGCCCAGTGCCCGGGCGCGCTTGGTTGAAGGCATGCGAATCCTCGATCGTGGGAGATTCGAAGCTGCTCGGCCCGGTGCGGCGGTGGGCCGCGGGCCGTGACGGGCGGCAGCCTAACGAAAACGAAAGATGCTCACTGTCCCTGAACGCCGCCGATCGGCCGAGCCGGACGAGCCGTTCGGATGAGGTTCGGCTTCCAGACGGAGGCCGCCGCGGGAAATGTCGTACCCGGTTGGGAGGATGGCGGCATGGCGCGCGGATTTCCCTATGCAGACCTCAACGACTTCCTGACCGCCCTGCAGAAGGCGGGCGAGTTGCATCGGGTGGCCGCGCCCGTCGACCCGCACCTGGAGATCAGCGAGGTGGTGACCCGCACGGTGCGGGCCGGCGGCCCGGCGCTGCTCTTCGAGCGGCCCACCCGCGGCGACATGCCCGTCGCGATCAACCTCTTCGGCACCGAGCGGCGCACCGCGATGGCGCTCGGCGTGGAGTCGCTCAACGAGGTCGGCGAGCGGATCGGCGCCCTGCTCAAGCCGGAGCTGCCGGTCGGCTGGGCCGGCATCCGCGACGGCATCGGCAAGCTCATGCAGCTCAAGTCCGTGCCGCCCAAGCAAGTGAAGACGGCGCCGTGCCAGGAGGTCGTGCTCAGGGGCGACCAGGTGGACCTCAACCGGCTGCCCGGCCTGCAGGTGTGGCCCGACGACGGCGGGATCTACCACAACTTCGGCCTGACCCACACCAAGCACCCCGAGACCGGCAAGCGCAACCTCGGCCTCTACCGCCTGCAGCAGCACAGCCACAACACGCTGGGCATGCACTGGCAGATCCACAAGGACTCGACGGCCCACCACGCGGTCGCCGAGCGGCTCGGCCGGCGCCTGCCCGTGGCGATCGCGATCGGCGCCGACCCCGTGGTGTCCTACACGGCCAGCGCCCCGCTGCCCTCCGACATCGACGAATACCTGTTCGCGGGCTTCCTGCGCGGAGAGCGGGTCGAGATGGTCGACTGTTTGACGGTGCCGCTCCAGGTGCCCGCCAGCGCCCAGATCGTGCTGGAGGGCTACCTCGAGCCGGGCGAGCGGCTGCCGGAGGGCCCGTTCGGCGACCACACCGGCTTCTACACCCCGGTCGAGGACTTCCCGGTGCTGCACGTGGAGTGCATGACGATGCGCCGCGACCCGATCTACCACTCGATCATCACGTCGAAGCCGCCGCAGGAGGACCACGGCCTGGGCAAGGCGACCGAGCGGATCTTCCTGCCGCTGCTCAAGCTCCTGATCCCGGACATCGTGGACTACGACCTGCCGGCCGCCGGGGTGTTCCACAACTGCGTGATCGTCTCGATCCGCAAGCGCTATCCGAAGCACGCGCAGAAGGTGATGAGCGCCGTCTGGGGCGCCCACCTGCTCTCGCTGGCCAAGCTCATCGTCGTGGTCGACGAGGACTGTGACGTCCACGACTACGCCGAGGTCGCGTTCCGGGCCTTCGGCAACGTCGACTACGCCCACGACCTGCTGCTCACGGAGGGCCCGGTCGACCATCTCGACCACGCCTCCTACCAGCAGTTCTGGGGCGGCAAGGCCGGCCTGGACGCCACGCGCAAGACGCCGTCGGAGGGCTACCATCGCGGCTGGCCGGAAGAGATGGTCATGTCGCCCGACATCGTCGCGCGGGTCGACAAGCGCTGGAGAGAGTATGGGTTCAAGTGACGCTCACTGAGGCACCCCCGAGCCGGGTCAAGGCGTTCCTGCGGCTCGTCGCGATCGAGCACTCGGTGTTCGCGCTGCCGTTCGCCTTCCTGGCCGCCCTGGCCGCGATGACCACGGCCGGCGACGCCGGCACGCCCCGCGTCGGCTGGCTCGACCTGCTGCTGGTGACGATCGCCATGGTGGGCGCCCGCACGTTCGCGATGGCCGCCAACCGGATCATCGACCGGCAGATCGACGCGCGGAACCCGCGCACGGCCGGCCGCGAGCTGGTCACCGGGGCGGTCAGCGTGCGCACCGCGTGGACCGGCGCGGCCGTCGCCCTGGTCGTGTTCCTGGGCGCCGCCGCCCTGCTCAACCCGCTCTGCCTGGCGCTGGCCCCGCTGGCCGTGGTGCCGCTGATCGTGTATCCGTACGGCAAGCGCTTCACGAACTGGCCGCACGCCATCCTCGGCCTGGCCCAGCTGGTCGGCCCGGTCGGCGCCTGGCTGGCGGTCACC
Source organism: Dactylosporangium sp. NPDC051485 (assembly GCF_040682015.1). Classification (NCBI taxonomy): domain Bacteria; kingdom Bacillati; phylum Actinomycetota; class Actinomycetes; order Micromonosporales; family Micromonosporaceae; genus Dactylosporangium; species Dactylosporangium sp. NPDC051485. Next base: position 37,319 of record NZ_JBFAZW010000076.1, on the reverse strand, counting down.
GGCGCCCTGCACGGCTCCGGCCCGGCCTGGGTGCTCGGGGCCGCGGTCGGGCTGTGGATCGGCGGCTTCGACCTGATCTACGCCTGCCAGGACACCGAGATCGACCGCCGCATCGGCGTGCACTCGGTGCCGGCCCGCTACGGCGTGCCGTTCGCCCTGCACCTGTCCAGCGCCGCCCACGTGGTGACCTTCGGCCTCTTCGTGTGGTTCGGCCAGCTGGTCGGCCTCGGCTGGCTGTGGTGGATCGGCCTGGCGGTCACCGCGGTGGTCTTCGTCTACGAGCACGCCATCGTGCGCCCCGGCGACCTCTCGCGGGTCAACCGGGCCTTCTTCACCGCCAACGGCTTCGTCGGGATCGTGCTGTTCGTGTTCGCGCTGCTCGACCTGGTCGTGCGCGGCGGTCTGCGGCCCTGACACGAGCCCCGGGCGGTGCCGCAGACCGGGCCCGCCCGGACTCCGGACCTCCGGCCGGCAAGCAAACCACGCCGCGCCGCGGCCGGACCCGGACTCCGGACCTTCCGCCGGCCCGCAAACCGCGCCGCGGCCGGACCCGGGCTCCGGACCTCCGGCCGGCCCGCGAACCACGCCGCGCCGCGGACGGACCCGGGCTCCGGGCCTCCGGCGGGTCCGCGGGCCGAGCCGCCAGGCCCCGGCCGGGGTCCTGCGGCGGGCGTCCTGCGGCCTTGGGCTCCGGGCGGCCGGCACAGGCGTGTACCGGGCTTCGGGCGGGGCAGTCGGCGAGGGTGCTCGTCGACGGCTCGGCCCCGATATCGATGCACTACGCTCACAGGCCGTTGGCGTTCAGGCTTCCGGGCCGGATCGGCGCGTGCGCCCGGTCGTCGATCGGGTCGCGCTCGCCCTCTTTCTCATACAGCAGGCGATTCTCGCCGCTTACTCCGTGCACGGCGGCCGGGTCGCGTAATCGTAGGGGTGTGCAGATGCGCAGCGGTGCCTTCTCCGAGCACGAGCAGCCGGCGCCGGCCCCGCCCTCCGACGGGCGCTGGCGGGTCTCGCCCGGCTTCACCGCGCTCAAGTGCGCCGTGACCGTGGTGCTGGCGCTAGCCGCCGCGTTCTTCGCCGAGGACCGGGCCGCGCTGAGCGCCGCGATCGTCGCCGCGGTGGTGGCCGGCGGCTACGCCCTGCGCGACGTGCTCGCCCCGGTCCGGCTCGCCGCCGACCAGCACGGCCTCACCGTCGTCACCGGCTACGCCGGCCACCGCCGGGTGGAGTGGTCGCAGGTCGAGCGGATCCGCGTGGAGGCCCGCAGCCGCGGCGGCCTGCGCGGCGAACTGCTGGAGATCGACACCGGCGACACGCTGCACCTGCTCAGCACCCACGACCTGCACGCCCGCCCGGCTGACGTGGCCGAGGAGCTCGATCGCATCCGGACCACCGGTGGGAGCGGCTGACCGGCCGAGGCGGCAGGAGCGCCCCGCGACCCTCGGCGACACCGCTGCGGGCGAGACGGCCCTGACCGCCCCCGAGGCGGACCTTTCCGGCACGCAATCGCCGCCCGGGAGCGGCCACAGCACCGAAGGCCGAGCGGGCGGGCCCCCGGCGGAAGCAGGCGAAGGAGGCTGGCGGCGGGCGCTGCTGGCGACCCTCGGCTTCGACGCGCTCGCGCGCCCGGCCGGCGCACACCCACGCGACCAGGCCCGCGATCGGCCGTGGCGGCGGGCGGGCCTCGCCGGGCTCGGAGTGTTCACGGCGAGCAAGGTCGGCCTCGCCGCCGTCTCGGCCTCCGCCTGGATCGGGGACCAGGGGCCGGGGCGCTCCATGCGGCAGGTCGCCCGGCTCTGGGCCACCCAGTACGACTCGCCCTGGTTCACCGCGATCGCCGAACACGGGTACCAGCGGGCCGCGGATGCGTCGCCGGCGGCGTTCTTCCCGCTGTACCCCGTGATGATCCGGCTGGTGACGCCGCTGTGCCTCGGCCGTCCGTGGGCGGCGGCGCTCCTGGTCGCCAACACCGCCCTGCTCGCCGCGCTGGTCCTGCTCTTCCGCCTGGCCGAGCACGAGCTGGACCGGGCCGCGGCCGGGCGGACGGTCTTCTACCTCGTGGCCTTCCCCACCGGCTTCTTCCTCAGCGCCGCCTACAACGAGGGGTTGTTCATCGCGCTGCTGGTCGCGGCGGTGTACTGCCTGCGCCGCGAGCACTGGTGGCGAGCCGGCGCGCTGGGCGCCCTGGCCGCGACAGCCCGTTCGGCCGGCATCCTGCTGGTCCTGGCCTTCGCGTTCGAGTACGCCCGCACCCACGACCTGCTCCGCCCGCGGGCCTGGTTCCGATCGCAGAGTTACTTCCGTACCCGCGCGTATGTCCGGGCCCGGCACCTCGTCAACCGCCCGTCCTACGTGGGCACCCACGCCGTCCGAGCCTGGCAAAAAATGCTGATAAATCCGCTTTTCGCGGCAATCGGCGTGACACGCAAGAGCGGCCCGATCGACCGGGACCGCGAGAGCGGCCCGATCGACCGGAACCGCAAGACCCGCGCCGACTGGCCGGCCAACGCCCACCGCAGGGCGCAGGCGGCCGGCGGGCACCCGGCCGAGCCCGGGCCGCGGCAACGGCGAGCACCCGGCGCCGAGCCGGGCAGACGCGTCCGGCGGCCGGGCGGGCACTGGGGCGCGCTCGCCATCCTCCTCATCCCCGCCGGCCTGGGGGCGGTGATGGCCGCGGACTGGTTCGCGTACCGCGACCCGCTCGCCTTCTCCCACACCCAGGCCACGCACTGGGGCCGCCATCCGGCCTGGCCCTGGCGCGCCCCGATCGACGCCGCCAGGCACCCGGGCCCGTGGTTCACCGAGGTCTGGGCCCACAACCTGCTGGAGCTCGCCACCGTCGTGCTCCTGGGTGTACTGCTGGTGCTCGCCCTGGCCGGCCCCTGGCGACTGCGCCGCGACCAGATGCTGTTCCCGCTGCTCGGCGCCGCGCTGCTGGTCTTCATGATCAGCTTTCCGAGCCGGTACACGCACGACATCCCGTACCCGCTGTTGTCCACCTCGCGCATCGGCCTGGAGATCTTCCCGGCGTTCCTGATGCTCGGCAAGATCGGCGGCCGCCCCTGGCTGGACCGGGCCCTCCTGGCCGCGTTCCTCGGCACCCAGGGCGTGCTGGCCGCGCACTTCCTGCACAGCGGCTGGGTGGCCTAGCCGTCGTTGCGCACCGCGAAGATGGCGATGTCGTCGCGTGGGGGCTCCGGGGAGAAGCTCAGGGTGCGGGCCCGCAGCCGGGCCGCGACCACGTCGGCCGGGAAGCCGGCCAGGCCGGCGGCCTCGTCGCGGAGCCGTTCGACGCCGAAGAGGTCGATGCCCCGGCGCCGCTCGGTGACCCCGTCGGTGAAGAAGATCAGCGCGTCGCCGGGGTCGAGCAGGATCTGGGCGCGCGGGGTGTTGATGGTGTCGAGCAGGCCCAGGGCGGTACCGCAGGCTCCGACGAGCTCCGTGCGGCCGTCCGCCCGCAGCAGGACCGGCTGGTCGTGGCCCGCCAGGTGCAGCGTCACGTCGAGGCGCCCGTCGGGGCGGCGCAGCACCTGCGCCAGGCACAGTGTGCAGAACCGGCCGCCGCCGCGCTCGAGCAGGGTTTCGTTGAGCCGCAGCAGTACCTCGGGCAGCGGCCGGCCGTCACGCACCAGCACCCGGGTCACGTCGCGGACCAGCCCGGTCACGGTCGCGGCCTGCACGCCCTTGCCGGAGACGTCGCCGACCACCACCAGCCAGCGGCGCGCCGAGAGCGGCACCACGTCGTAGAAGTCCCCGCCGACGTCCACGCCCTCGCCGGTCGGCACGTACTCCGCGCCGAACTCCACCCCCTCGGCCTTCGGCAGCTGGGGCGGCAGGAGCGAGCGCTGCAGGGTCTGGGCCACCGTGCGCCGCTCCGCGTGGATGTTGGCGTTGTCGATCGCGAGCGCCGCGCGGCGGGCCACGTCCTCGACGACCGCCACCTCCTCGGCGCGCTGCCAGGTGTCGCGGTGTCCGCCCACGGTCAGCGTGCCGAGGTGCTGGCTGCGCGCGATCAGGGCGACGACGTAGCCCTCCAGGGGAGGCCCCAGCGGTACCACGGCGTCGGTCCCCATCGCCTCCTTGAGCTGCGGCGTCGCCTGGTCGAGGGCGTCGCGGAGGTCGCCGGTCCTCGACTCGTCGGCGTGCGCGAGGGCGGCCAGGCGCAGCTCGCCCCCCGCGTCGGCGGAGTGGATCGCGCACCACTGGCCGAGCCGCGGCACGACCAGCCGCGGGATCAGGGCGAGGGTCAGCTCGACGTCGAGGGACTGGGCGAGCAGCTCGCTCGCCTCGGCGAGGAAGGTGAGCCAGGCCCGCCGCTCGGCGTCGGCCTGGCGCAGCCGGTCGTTCTCGACCAGCAGGGTCAGCCGGTCGGCGGCGAGCGCGGTCAGCGGCCTGGTCAGCGGGTTGCCGGCGCCCCCGGCCACCAGCAGGTCGGCCCGCCACGGCCGGGCGACCCGCAGCGGCACCCGGCGGCCGCCGTCCAGCGAGCCGCCGGTCCGGCCGACCGCGACGACGGTGCGGGGGCCGTCGCCCTCGTCAACGGTGAGCGCGGCGCCCTGCGCGCCGATCGCCTGGCTCAGCCGGCTCAGCAGCTCCTCGGCGAGCTCCTCCAGCGAGGTACCCCGACCCGACCAGGTCAGCGCGTCGATCGCGGAGGGCAGGTCGAGGGCCGGCGCGCCGATCCGCCGGCCGGGCGCGACGTCGAGGCGGAACCACACGCCCTTGCCGCCGGAGAAGTGCATCGTCCCCCAGGCGGTGGCGATCTGCTCCACGAGCAGCAGCCCCCGGCCGCGCTCTGGCAGCTCACCGGTGACCGGCTCGGGGAAGGAGCGCACGATAGCGCCGGGGCGGAAATCGAGGACGGCCACCGTGAGCGTGCCGTCGGCGGCCGTGATCTCCAGGTCGACCTCGGTGCCGGCGTGCACGACGCTGTTCGTGGTGAGCTCGGTGACAAGTAACAGGGCTTCGTCCAGAATGCCGCCGAGATCCCGTTCGTGGGCGATCGTCCGGATCGCCTCGCGGGCCAGACCGGGAGAGCTATGGTCGGCCGGGAGCCTGAGCCTCCGGACGGTCTGGGTTGTCACATATCGCAGTCTCCACGCAACGGTGGTAACAATCCAACCTGAAGGACGACGATGGGTGGACACCGCCTGCCCCGACACCGGTGGAGACGTCATGACCACAGTCGAACAAGTCACTCGGAAGAGTCCGGAAACGCTGCTGCTGGAGGAGCTGTCCGCCGCGCTCGACCGACTCGCCGCCGGTGACCTGAAGATCCGGCTCAGCCGGCGCGACGGGCTGCCGGGTGAGGTGGTCGAGCGCTTCAACCGGCTCGCCGAGATGGAGCTGCGGCACACCCGGGACCTGCTGCGGATCAGCCGGGTCGTGGGCCGCGAGGGCCGCATGACCGAGCGGCTCGACGAGGAGGGCGTCGAGGGCGCGTGGCTCGACCGCATCAACGCGGTCAACTCGCTCATCGACGACCTGGGCCGCCCGACCACCGAGATCGCGCGCGTGATCGTCGCGGTGGCCGAGGGCGACCTGTCGCAGAAGCTGGCTCTGGAGATCGACGGCCGGCCGCTGCGCGGCGAGTTCCTGACCATCGGCCGCACGGTCAACACGATGGTGGACCAGCTCTCCTCGTTCGCCGACGAGGTGACCCGCGTGGCCCGCGAGGTGGGCACCGAAGGCAAGCTCGGCGGCCAGGCCCAGGTCACCGGCGTCGCCGGCACCTGGCGCGACCTCACCGACTCGGTGAACTCGATGGCCGCCAACCTGACCGGCCAGGTGCGCTCCATCTCCGCCGCGGCGACCGCCGTGGCCCACGGCGACCTCTCGCAGAAGATCACGGTCAGCGCCAAGGGCGAGATCGCCGAGCTCTCCGAGACGATCAACTCGCTCGTCGACACGCTGCGGATCTTCGCCGAGCAGGTGACCCGGGTGGCCCGCGAGGTCGGCACCGAGGGCAAGCTGGGCGGTCAGGCCGAGGTGCCGGGCGTGGCCGGCACCTGGAAGGACCTGACCGACAACGTCAACTCGATGGCGTCCAACCTGACCAGCCAGGTCCGCAACATCGCCCAGGTGGCCACCGCCGTGGCCCGGGGCGATCTGTCGCAGAAGATCACGGTGGCCGCCCAGGGCGAGATCCTCGAGCTCAAGGACACCGTCAACACGATGGTCGACCAGCTCTCGTCGTTCGCCGACGAGGTCACCCGCGTGGCCCGCGAGGTCGGCACCGAAGGCAAGCTCGGCGGCCAGGCCCAGGTCACC
>NZ_JBFAZW010000076.1:0-30950 GCF_040682015.1 Dactylosporangium sp. NPDC051485 | reverse complement strand
GCCCAGGTCACCGGCGTCGCCGGCACCTGGCGCGACCTCACCGACAACGTCAACTTCATGGCCTCAAACCTGACCAGCCAGGTCCGCAACATCGCCCAGGTGGCCACCGCTGTCGCCCGCGGCGACCTGTCCCAGAAGATCACGGTCGACGCCCGCGGCGAGATCCTCGAGCTCAAGAGCACCGTCAACACCATGGTCGACCAGCTCTCGTCGTTCGCCGACGAGGTCACCCGCGTGGCCCGCGAGGTCGGCACCGAAGGCAAGCTCGGCGGCCAGGCCCAGGTGCGCGGGGTGGCCGGCACCTGGCGCGACCTGACCGACAACGTCAACTTCATGGCGTCGAACCTGACCGCCCAGGTCCGCAACATCTCGCAGGTGGCCACCGCCGTGGCCCGCGGCGACCTGTCCCAGAAGATCACGGTCGACGCCCAGGGCGAGATCCTGGCCCTGAAGTCCACCGTGAACACGATGGTCGACCAGCTCTCCTCGTTCGCCGACGAGGTCACCCGGGTGGCCCGCGAGGTCGGCACCGAAGGCAAGCTCGGCGGCCAGGCCCAGGTGAAGGGCGTGTCGGGCACCTGGCGCGACCTCACCGACAACGTCAACTCGATGGCGTCCAACCTGACCAGCCAGGTCCGCAACATCGCCCAGGTCACCACGGCCGTGGCCCGCGGCGACCTGTCCCAGAAGATCACGGTCGACGCGCACGGCGAGATCCTCGAGCTCAAGAGCACCGTGAACACCATGGTCGACCAGCTCTCGTCCTTCGCCGACGAGGTCACCCGCGTGGCCCGCGAGGTCGGCTCGGAGGGCAAGCTCGGCGGCCAGGCCCAGGTGCGTGGCGTCTCCGGCACCTGGCGCGACCTCACCGAGAACGTCAACCAGCTCGCCTCGACACTGACCACCCAGCTGCGTGCCATCTCGCAGGTGTCCACCGCCGTGACCCGCGGCGACCTGACCCAGCGGATCGCGGTCGAGGCGCTCGGCGAGGTGGCCGAGCTCAAGGACAACATCAACCAGATGATCGTGACCCTGCGCGAGACCACGAAGAAGAACGCCGAGCAGGGCTGGCTGGACTCCAACCTGGCCCGCGTTGGCGGCCTGCTGCAGGGCCAGCGCGACCTCGGCGAGGTCTGCCGCATGATCATGGCCGAGGTGACCCCGCTGGTCGACGCGCAGATCGGCGCGTTCTTCCTCTCCGGCGCGGACGTGGACAGCGGGCTGCGGCTGCGCCTGGAGGCCTCGTACGGCTACGTCGCCCCCGGCACCGACATCAGCTTCGCCCCGGGCGAGGGCCTGATCGGTCAGGCGTCGCTGTCGCGCCGGGTGATCCGGGTCAAGGCGGCGCCGGACAGCCGGCTGCAGGTGCGCTCGGGCGTGGCCGAGACCCCGCCGGCCGACCTGGTCGTGCTGCCGGTGCTCTTCGAGGGCGAGCCGCTGGGCGTGATCGAGTTCGGCAGCGTGTCGCCGTTCGGCGAGCTGCACCTGGCCTTCCTCGACCGGCTCGTGGTGACCATCGGCGTCGCGCTCAGGACGATCCTGGCCAACCGGCGCACGGAGGAGCTGCTGTCGCAGTCCCAGCGCCTCGCGCTGGAGCTGCAGGACCAATCCGCAGAGCTGCAGCGCACCAACGCGGAGCTGGAGGAGAAGGCCACGCTGCTGTCAGAGCAGAAGGGCAACATCGAGAAGCAGAACCGCGAGATCGAGATGGCGCGCCTCGGCCTGGAGGAGAAGGCGCAGCAGTTGGCGCAGGCCTCGCAGTACAAGTCGGAATTCCTGGCCAACATGAGCCACGAGCTGCGGACCCCGCTCAACTCCATGCTGCTGCTGTCCCGGCTGCTCGCCGACAACCCGGATGCCAACCTGAGCGCCCGGCAGATCGAGTTCGCGGCGACGATCCACAACGCCGGCTCCGACCTGCTGGCCCTCATCGACGACATCCTGGACCTGTCGAAGATCGAGGCCGGCCGGATGGACGTCGAGCCGGGCGAGGTTTCGTTCGATGAGATCCGGTCGTACGTCGAGCAGGCCTTCGCCCCGCAGGCCGAGGACAAGGGCCTGGACTTCACGGTAAAGACCGACGCGACGCTGCCCCCGGCGATCGTGACCGACCCGCAGCGGCTCCAGCAGATCCTGCGCAACCTGATCTCCAACGCGGTGAAGTTCACCGACCACGGCTCCGTGACGCTGAGCATCGGGGTGGCCTCCCCCGCCCTGGAGTTCACCGCCCCGACGCTGGCCGGCGCCCGGCGCGTGATCGAGTTCGCGGTGTCCGACACCGGCATCGGCATCGCCGACGACAAGGTGGCCCTCATCTTCGAGGCGTTCCAGCAGGCGGACGGCACGACGAGCCGCAAGTACGGCGGCACCGGCCTGGGCCTATCCATCAGCCGCGAGCTGGCCCGCCTGCTCGGCGGCGCGATCGGCGTGACCTCCGAGGTCGGGCGCGGCGCGACGTTCACGCTGTTCCTGCCCGACGTGATCGCGACCGAGGCGATGCCGGCCATGCACCCGCTCCCGGCCCAGCCGATGTCGCTGCCGCCGGCCGCCCGGCCGCTCCCGTCGCCCCCCGCGATGCTGCGCCCGCTGCCGTCCCCGGAGCGCCGCCCGAGCGCGGCCCACCAGCTCGACGGCGCCGCGGTGCTCATCATCGACGACGACGTGCGCAACGTCTTCGCCCTGACCAGCGCCCTGGAGCTGCACGGCATGACGGTGCTCTACGCCGACAACGGCGCCGACGGCGTGCGCATCCTCTCCGAGCACCCGCGGGTGGACATCGTCCTGATGGACGCGATGATGCCGGACCAGGACGGCAACGAGACGACCCTGGCGATCCGGCGCAACCGGCGCTTCGCCGACCTGCCCGTGGTCTTCCTGACCGCCAAGGCCATGCCGGGCGACCGCGAGTCCTCGCTGGCCGCCGGGGCCAGCGACTACATCACCAAGCCGGTCGACCTCGACGAGCTGCTTGACGTGATGTCCGCGTGGGTAAACGGTGACGGCCGCGCGGTGTAGTTTTGCCGTTCGGGACTGATGGCCTGGGCCGGACCCGGCCCGCGGCCCGGCTCGCTCGGGCTCGGGGCAACTCACGCCCGGGTCCGGCTCGCTCGGGCCAGGCGCGACCCGCGCCCGGGTCCGGCTCTCGGGCTCGGGGCGGCTCGCGCCCAGGTCCGGGCCTCGGGCTCGGCGCGACGAGCGCCCGGGCCCGGCTGGCTCGGGCTCGGCGGAGCTCGGCTCGACGACGCGAAGGGAGCGGCGCTCTTGACTGGACCGGATCGGCCCGCGAAGGTGCTGCTCGTCGACGACCGGCGGGACAACCTGCTGGCCCTGGAGGCGATCCTGCAGGGCCTGCCCGTGCAGACGGTTGGCGCCGACAGCGGCGAGGACGCACTGAAGTGCCTGCTCATCGACGACTTCGCGCTGATCCTGCTCGACGCCCAGATGCCCACCATGGACGGCTTCGAGACGGCCCGGCACATCAAGCGCCGCGAGCGGACCCGCCACGTCCCGATCATCTTCCTGACCGCCGCCGACCGGGACTCCCACCTGGCCCTGCGCGGCTACGCGGCCGGCGCCGTGGACTACCTCACCAAGCCGTTCGATCCCTGGGTACTGCGGGCCAAGGTCTCCGTCTTCGTCGAGCTCTGGACGATGACGCAGCAGCTCGCCGCCCAGTCCGAGCTGGTCCGCACCCGGGAGACGGAGCTGCGCCACGCGGGTGTCGCCGTCGACGAGGCGACCGCGCTGCTCAAAACGGCCCTGGCGGCGGACGGCCAGCTGGGCCGCGAGCAGGTGGAGAAGGCCATGACGGCCCTGGCCAAGGCCCGCGCCAGGCTCTGACCGTTTCACGCGAAACGCCAACCCCGTCGACCCATATGTCCGATACGACGCCACCGTGCTGTGGGAGAACGGCATGGATGCCCGAATTGTCGGGACAGCGGGCCGGCGCGGCCAGAATATGCGCAATTCGGACTTGCCGCCCGTCAGGGTATAAATCCGATAAGTCGCGGCGCGCCAGCGCCCGACTTATCGCGACAAAAAGCCGTCACGTCTCCTGGATCATCAACGCGTTGCGCAGGCCGGTGATGTCCAGGACGCGGATGAGGAAGGCGCCCACGTTGACCAGCACCAGATAGCTCTGCGCCAGCGCCGCCTTGCGGCTCAGCACCACCAGCGTGCCGAGCCCCTGCGAGTCGCAGAAGGTCACGCCGGCCATGTCCAGCGCCACGCGGGCCGGCGGCTCGGAGAGGACCTCGTCGACGACGGCCGCCAGGCGGGACACGGTGGACATGTCGATCTCGCCGGTCAGTGACACCACGGTCTCCGCGGGCGTGCGGCGCACAGAAACGGAGAGACCGGGGCGATCCACCGGCACAGCCTATATCCGATCAGCGCCGTAGTGGCGTCCGGCACACGGGGCCGAGGCCCGCGCGGAGCACACCCGGCGCGGCTGTCAGAATAGGCAGGCTGTGACCGATATTGACGCCGCCGGTCTCGGCCCGCACGCGGGCGACGCACCGGCCTCGCAGGCCTTGTTCGACCGTGCCCAGGCCATCGTGCCGGGTGGGGTGAATTCACCTGTCCGGGCGTTCCGGGCGGTGGGTGGCACTCCGCGCTTCATGGTCAGCGGCTCCGGCTGCTGGCTCACCGACGCCGATGGACGGCGCTATCTGGACCTCGTCTGCTCGTGGGGGCCGCTGATCCTCGGCCACGCCCACCCCGAGGTCATCGCCGCGATCACCGCCGCGGCGGCGCGCGGCACCAGCTTCGGCACGCCGACGCCCGGCGAGGTCGAGCTGGCCGAGGAGATCGTCGCCCGCGCGCCGGTCGACCAGGTGCGCCTGGTCAACTCGGGCACCGAGGCGACCATGAGCGCGCTGCGGCTGGCCCGTGGGTTCACCGGGCGGCCGAAGGTGGTCAAGTTCTCCGGGTGCTACCACGGGCACGTCGACGCGCTGCTGGTCGCGGCCGGGTCCGGGGTGGCGACGCTGGCCCTGCCGGACTCGCCCGGGGTGACGGGGGCGGCGGCCGGTGACACGCTCGTCCTGCCGTATAACGACGTGGCCGCCCTGGAAGCGGCCTTCGCGGCCCACGGGGACCAGATCGCGGCGGTCATCACCGAGGCGGCGGCCGGCAACATGGGCGTGGTGGCGCCCCGCGACGGGTTCAACGCCAAGATCGCCGAGCTGGCGCACGCCCATGGCGCGCTGCTGATCCTCGACGAGGTCATGACCGGCTTCCGGGTCAGCCGCTCGGGCTGGGCGGGGCTGGAGCCGGTCGACGCCGACCTCTACACGTTCGGCAAGGTCATGGGCGGCGGCATGCCGGCCGCGGCGTTCGGCGGGCGGGCCGAGATCATGGCGCGGCTGGCCCCGGCCGGCCCCGTCTACCAGGCGGGCACCCTGTCCGGCAATCCGCTGGCCTGCGCCGCGGGCCTGACGACGCTGCGCCTGGCCACCCCGGAGGTCTACGCCCGGCTCGACGCCACCGCGGCCACGATCGGCAAGCTGTCCTCCGACGCGCTTTCCGCCGCTGGGGTAGCGCACCGGCTCTCCACGGCCGGCAACATGTTCTCGATCTTCTTCACGGACCGGCCGGTGCACTCGTTCGCCGACGCGCAGACGCAGAACGTGGCCGCGTTCCGGGCCTTCTTCCACGCGATGCTGGACCGCGGCGTATACCTGCCGCCGAGCGCCTACGAGTCGTGGTTCGTCTCCACGGCGATCGACGACGAGGCGCTGGCGGTGCTGGAGGCGGCCCTGCCCCACGCCGCCCGGGCCGCCGCCGCCGCCGGGAACGCCGCATGAAGACGATCGTCCACGTGCTGCGCCACGGCGAGGTGTACAACCCGGAGAAGGTGCTCTACGGCCGCCTGCCCGGCTACCGCCTGTCGGAGCTGGGCGTGCAGATGGCCAAGGCGGCCGCCGAGGCGATGGCCGGCCGGGACATCACGCACCTGGTCGCCAGCCCCCTGGAGCGGGCCCAGCAGACCGCGGCGCCGTTCGCCGAGCAGCTCGGCCTGCCGATCGCGGTCGACGACCGGCTGATCGAGAGCGCCAACTTCTTCGAGGGCAAGCGGGTCGGCGTGGGCGACGGCGCGCTGCGCGACCCGCGCAACTGGTGGGTGCTGCGCGACCCGGTGACCCCGTCCTGGGGCGAGGCCTACAGCGCCATCGCGACCCGCATGTTCGCCGCGCTGATGGCGGCGCGCGAGGCGGCCGAGGGGCATGAGGCGGTCTGCGTCTCGCACCAGCTGCCCATCTGGACGCTGCGCCGGCACGTGGAGCGGAAGCGCCTGTGGCACGACCCGCGGCGCCGCGAGTGCTCGCTGGCCAGCTTCACCAGCTTCCACTTCGAGGACACCAAGATCGTCGGCATCGCGTACTCCGAGCCGGCCGCCCACCTCGTCGCGCTGTCCTCGTCCGCTCGCCAGGCCAAGGGGGCGTAACGGTGCGCCGCACGCTCGCCGCCATGGTCCTCGCCGTCAGCCTGCTCGCCGTCGGGGCCTGCACCAGCAGCTCGCCCAAGAACGCGCTCGGCAGCCGCAAGATCGCGGCGGCCGACCGGGTCGCCGCGCCCGCGATCAGCGGCAACCTGATGGACGGCTCCGGCAAGTTCGAGCTCGCCCAGCACAAGGGCCAGGTCGTGGTGGTCAACTTCTGGGCGTCGTACTGCGCGCCCTGCCGCACCGAGGCCCCGGAGCTGGAGAAGGTCCTGTCCGCCACCAAGGCCCAGGGCGTCACCTTCATCGGCGTGAACATCCGCGACCAGCGCGACCCGGCCAACGCCTACCTGGCGGACATCAAGCCGTCGTACGGCAGCATCTTCGACCCCTCGGCGGCGCTCGCCCTGAAGTTCGACGTGCCGCCCAACTCGATCCCGGCCACGCTGGTGATCGACAAGGACGGCCGGATCGCCGCCGTGATGCGCTCCCAGATCGACCAGGCACTGCTCGAGCCGGTCGTGCGCGACCTGCTGGCCGAGCAGGCCTGAGGCGGACGGGACATGGACTGGAGAAGCATCGCCACGACCGGGCCGCTGCTGGGCGCCGTCGCGGTGGCCGTGCTGGCCGGCCTGGCGAGCTTCCTGTCGCCCTGCATCCTGCCGCTCGTGCCCGGCTACCTCTCCTACGTCACCGGCCTGGCCGGCGCCGACCTCGACTCGGGGCAGCGCCGGGGCCGGGTGCTGGCCGGGGTCGGGCTGTTCATCGCCGGCTTCGCCGCGGTGTTCATCGGCCTGATCGTGCTGGCCACCCGGGCCGCGATGACGATGATGCTGCACCGCCGGCTGATCGAGGTGATCGCCGGGATCGCCGTGATCGTGATGGGCCTGGCCTTCATCGGCCTAATACCCGGGCTGGCGCGGCAGTGGCGGATCCAGAGGCTGCCCGCCGCCGGGCTCGTCGGCGCGCCCGTCTTCGGCATGGTGTTCGCGCTGTCGTGGGCGCCCTGCACCGGCCCGACCCTCGGCGCGGTGATCGCGCTGGGCTCGACCAGCGGCTCCCAGGCCCGCGCGGTCACCCTCGCCATCGCGTACTCGCTGGGCATCGGCCTGCCGTTCATCGCGGTCGGCCTGGGCTTCCAGCGGCTCATCGGGGTCATCAAGTTCATCCGCCGCAACAGCCGCTGGGTGACCCGCATCGGCGGCGCACTGCTCGTGCTGGTCGGGCTCGCCCTGGTCACCGGCTTCTGGAGTACCTTCGTGATCGCCCTGCAGTCGAACGTCGGGCCCGGATCGGTGCCGATCTGATGCGCTGGCTCTACCACACCGCCGTGGCCGTGGGCCGCCGCGCCTGGCGCCAGCTGACCAGCATGCGCACCGCCCTGGTGCTGCTGTTCATGCTCGCCGTGGCGGCCATCCCGGGCTCGGTGCTGCCCCAGCGCAACGTCTCGCCGGAGAAGGTGCGCACCTACCTGGACACGCACCGGCAGTGGGGGCCGACGCTCGACCGGCTCTCCTTCTTCGACGTCTACGGCTCGCCCTGGTTCTCCGCGATCTACCTGCTGCTCTTCGTCTCGCTGGTCGGCTGCCTCGTGCCCCGGTTCCGCGGGCACATCGCGGCGCTGGTGAAGGTACCGCCAAAGGCTCCGAGGCATTTCGACCGGCTGCCGGCGCACGCCACCGTGTCCGCGGCCGCCGCACCGGGCGACGCCGAGCGCATCCGCCAGGTGCTGCGCAAGCGCAGGTTCCGCACGGCCGTGCGCGAGGACGGCGGCGTCGTCGAGATCTCCGCCGAGAAGGGCTACCTCAAGGAGACCGGCAACCTGGTCTTCCACTTCGCCCTGCTGTCGCTGCTCTTCGGCGTGGCATTCGGCTCCTGGTTCGGCTGGCACGGCAACCGCCTGCTGGTGCAGGGCGACGACTTCGCCTTCTGCAACACGCTGCTGAACTACGACGAGCACGCCCTGGGCGCCCAGGTCGGCGAGAACGACCTGCCCCGCTTCTGCCTGCGGCTGGACAAGTTCAACGCGACGTACCTGGACAACGGCCAGCCGGTCGCCTACAAGGCCGACATCAACGTCCAGCAGAACGGCCGCGAGTCCAAGCAGTTGTTGCAGGTCAACGACCCGCTGCGGCTCGACGGGGCCAACGTGTCGCTGCTCGGGCACGGGTACGCGCCGGTGCTCAAGTACACCGACAAGTACGGCAAGGTCTCGACCAACGTCGCCGCCTTCCTGCCTTCCGACACGCTGCTGACCAGCCAGGGCGTGGCCACGTTCCCGGACGTGAACATCAACCCGCAGACCAAGGCGCGCGACGACAAGGCGCAGATCGGGTTCTCCGGCATCTACCTGCCCACGGTCCCGCCCGACCCCTCGGTGAACTCCTCGGCCTTCCCGGGCGAGCGCGATCCCAGGCTCATGCTGCAGGCGTACCGCGGGGTGCTCGGCTTCGACGCCGGCGCGCCGCTGTCCGTGTACACGCTGGACGACCGGCAGATCCAGGCCGGGCGGCTGGCCAAGTTCGGCGCGCCGATGATGCTCAAGCCGGGCGGCACGGGCACGCTGCCGGACGGCACCACCGTCCAGTTCGTCGGCACCCAGCAGTGGATCAGCCTGTCGATCCGCCACGACCCGGGCCAGCCGATCGTGCTCGGCGGGGCGGTCGCCCTGCTGGCCGGCCTGCTCGGCTCGCTCACCGGCAAGCGCCGCCGGGTCTTCTTCCGCATCGGTCCCGGCGGCATCACCGCCGGCGGCCTGCCGCGCAGCGACTATCCGGGCTTCGCCGACGAGTTCGACGAGATCGTCCGCACGGCCGCCCCTGCCGCGAGCGTGCCGGAGCAAGTGGCGCAGACTGACACGGTCGAGGAGGTTGTGTGATGGGCGCGATTTCGAACCATCTGTTGGTCGTCACGATCTTCAGCTACGTGCTGGCGATGATGGCCTACGCGATCGAGTACGCCTTCGGCGGGCGCGGCGTGGTCGCCCGCGTGGCCGTGCGCGTCCCGGTCGCCGCGATGGCCGGCGGCGGGACGCTCGCCGAGATTCCGGAAGCGTCCGAGCCGGCGAACCAGCCCGAGGGCGTGGGTGCCCGCCGGGCCGGCATCACCGCCGTCGTCCTGACGATCCTCGGCTACGCGGCACACCTCGGCTCGGTGGTCGCCCGCGGCATCGCGGCCGACCGGGCCCCGTGGGGCAACATGTACGAGTTCGTCCTGACCGCCACCCTGGTCGGCATGACGGCCTGGCTCGTCGTGCTGATCCGCTGGAGCGGCCTGCGCCACCTCGGCCTCTTCGTCACGCTGGTCGCCGCCGTCCTGCTCTCCATCGCCGGCATGACCCTCTACGTGCGGGTCGGCCCGCTGGTCCCGGCCCTGCACTCGTACTGGCTGGTCATCCACGTCGGCGCCGCCTCGATCGCGTCGGGCATCTTCCTGGTCGGCTTCATCACCGCCGCGATGCACCTGATCCGCTCGGGCTACGACGCCGGCAAGACCCGCTTCCCGTACTCCCTCGGCGAGCGCCTCCCGCAGGCCACCGCCCTCGAGCGGGTCACCTTCCGCGTCCACGCCTTCGGGTTCCCGATCTGGACCTTCGGTGTCATCGCCGGCGCGATCTGGGCCGAGGCGGCCTGGGGCCGGTACTGGAACTGGGACCCGAAGGAGTCCTGGTCCTTCATCGCCTGGGTCGTCTACGCCGGCTACCTGCACGCCCGCTCGACCCCGAGCGTGAGCCGCCGCGTGACCTCCTGGATCGCCGTGGTCGGCTGGGCCACGATGATGGTCAACCTCTTCGGCGTCAACCTGGTCGCCAACGGCCTGCACTCCTACGCCGGCGTCTGATCGGCCAAGCCGCGCCGGGTCCGCGGGGTGGTAGGCGCCGCCGACGCCAACGGCCTGCACTCCTACCCCGGCGTCTGATCGGCCAAGCCGCGCCGGGTCCGCGGGGTGGTAGGCGCCGCCGACGCCAACGGCCTGCACTCCTACCCCGGCGTCTGATCGGTCAAGCCGCGCCGGGTCCGCGGGGTGGTAGGCGTCGCCCGGGGCGGGAGCAGGCGCACCACCCAGCGGCGGGCCACCAGGGCGGCCAGCACCGCGGGGCGCACGAGCCGGGGCGGCGGGCGCAGGCCGACGGCGGCTCGGGTGCCCGGGGCCAGCAGGGCGGCCACGACCGGGCGGACCAGCGGGCGCAGCCACGGCCGGACCCGGGCCTTCGCCATCGCCAGCGTCCGCTCGCTGCATCGCCGCCCGGCCTCGGTGAAGGCGAAGCCGGCCTCGGCCCGCTCCAGCTCGCCGGCCAGCGCCTCCGCGGAGCGGGGCAGGGCGCGCACGCCCATCCGCCGGCCGAGCTCCGCGTAGAACACGGCCAGCGCGGTGCGCTCGCCCGGGGTGAGCGGCCGCCAGCCGAAGCGGTCCAGCCAGCGGGTCAGCGTCACGGCCAGGGCGGCCAGGGCGAAGGCGTTGTGCTCGGCGGTCACCGGGGTGCCGCGGTGGCTGCGGTTGACCCACCGCAGGATCGCCCGGCCGCGCGGGGAGTCCAGGCCGTGCTCGACGAGGTCGCCGAAGGTCAGCGACGTGATCTCGGCCCGCTCCAGCAGGGCGTCGGTGTGGCCCACCGCGGCGGCGACGGGCGGGTTGGCGTACAGGTGCCAGATCATCAGGCGTCCGGCCATGCGCACGTCCCACGGGAACTCGTGGAACATGAGCAGGCGGACGATCTCGGCGTGGTCGCGCACCGGGTCCAGGCCGGCGACGCGGTCTCGCAGGTCGTAGCGGCGCACGCCGCCAAGGTAGCTACGGGCCGCTACTTGGACTTCGTGATCGCGGTCGCGGTGACGGTGCCTTCGGCGTTCTGGCCCTGCACGGTGACGGTGGAGCCGGCGGTCAGGTCCTTCAGCGCGCCCGGGGCCGAGACCGTGGTCTTGTCGCTGGTCTTGACGATGTACGTCGTGCCGTCAGCCGACTCGACGTAGACCGTGGTGCCGTCGACCAGCTTGACCGTGCCGGTGATGCCGCCGCGCCCGCCGGTGCCGGTGCCGCCCTGGCCCGTGCCGCCCTGGCCGGTGCCCGGGAAGCCCTGGCCGCCCCCGCGGTTGGCCAGCGCGGCCGGGTTGACGCCACCCGGGCCGGAGGCCGCCGGGGCGGTGCCGTAGCTCTTCTGCACCTGGGCGCCCCCGACGAAGCCGGCGACCAGCAGGGCCAGGCCGGCCAGGACATACGTCGCCCGGTTGGCCAGCCGCCGGGGCGCGGACTTGGCGATCCGCTCGTTGAGGTCGTCGTCCAGCGGCGGCTGCGCGAGCAGGTCCGGCTCGTCGTCGACACCCGGCGCCTGGCGCACGACCTCCATCGTCGGCAGGTCGGCGAGCGCGGGGCCGTACGCCCCGGCCTCCACGGTGGCGTCGTCCAGCGAGGGATCCACCGCGGAGTACGAGCGGCTGTACGGCGAGTCGGACGACTGGGCGTCCGGACGGCGGAAGGGCGAAGCGGCGTGGGTCACGGAACACTCCTCGTCGACTGCCGTGCGGGTGGGACCGGGTTGCGGCGCCCGCGGGGGGTCGGGCGACGCAACCAGGACCCGCCCGCGCGGAGGCTGGGATCACTCATAGCGGAGGGCCTCGATGGGCCGGAGGCCGGCCGCGCGGCTGGCCGGATAGCTGCCGAAGAACAGGCCGATCGCGACCGAGAAGCCCAGCGCGAGGGCAACGGAGCTGGGCACGATGACCGGCTTGATGCTGACGATCGTGAACTGGCTGCCGACGACCGCGGCGGCCACGCCGAGCAGCCCGCCGATGAGTGAGAGCACCGTCGCCTCGACCAGGAACTGGGTGAGGATCGTGCGCTTGGGCGCGCCGAGGGCCTTGCGGATGCCGATCTCGCGGGTCCGCTCGGTGACGGTCACCATCATGATGTTGGTGATGCCGATCCCGCCGACCAGGAGGCTGATGCCGGCCACGGCCCCGAGCAGGAGCGTGAACGTCTGCGCGGTGTTGGCCCGCGTTTCCAGCAACTGCGACTGATTGAGGATTCGGTACGCCGAGGTCGTCGACGATCCGCTGATGTTGAGCTTCGCGTTGAGGATGGCGGTGATCTCGGACTGCGCGTCCTTGACCGCGTCAGGCGAGGTGGCCTGGACGAGGAGCTGGTTGAGCGAGCCGTACCCGGTCAGCGACTCCTGCACGGCGCTCACCGGCGCCATGGCGACGTCGTTGGGGTCGTTGAACCCGCTGCCGCCCTTCGCGGCGAGCACGCCGACGACGGTGAAGAGCTTGCCGGACACCGTGATCTGCTTGGACAGCGGATCGACGTTGCCGAAGAGCTCCTCGGCGACGGTCGAGCCGATGACCACGACCTTGCGCGACTGCGTGACGTCGTCGTCGGTGAACAGCGCGCCCTTGGAGATCTTGAAGTTGGAGGCGCCGACGTAGCCGGGGTAGGTGCCGACGAACTGCGCGATGGTGTGGTCGGTGCCCTCGTAGGTGGCCGACTGCGAGCCGGTCACCACCGGCGAGACGCTCTTGACGTGCGGTGCGTCGTCCTGGTTCTCCAGCGCCGGCACGAGGTCCATGTTCAGCGCGGTGTTCTGGGTGGAGGCGGCCCCGCGGGCCCCGCCGCCGGCGCCGGCGGTCACCGTCAGCGTGTTGGTGCCGAGCGACTCGATCTGGTGCTGCACCGCCTGCGCGGAGCCATTGCCGACCGCGACGAGCAGGATGACGGCCGCGACGCCGATGAGGATGCCCAGCACGGTGAGGCTGGAGCGCAGCTTGTTGGCGGTGATCGCGCGAAGCGCGAAGCGGATGGTCTCGAAGAGGTTCACTGCAGCCGCTCATCCTGGACGATGTGTCCGTCGACCAGCCGGATCAGTCGCTTCGCGCGCTCCGCGACGTCCGGCTCGTGGGTGATCAGCACGATGGTCCGGCCCGAGTGGCTGAGCCGGTCGAAGACGGCCAGCACGTCGTTGGTCGACTGGGTGTCGAGGTTGCCGGTGGGCTCGTCGGCGAGCACCAGGGCCGGCGCGGTGACCAGCGCGCGGGCGACCGCGACGCGCTGCTGCTGGCCGCCGGAGAGCTGGTTGGGCTCGTGGCCCTCGCGATCGGCCAGCCCCACCATGTTCAGCGCCAGGCGGGCCCGGCGGCGCCGCTCGGCCGCCTTGACCCCGGCGTAGGCCAGCGGCAGCTCGACGTTGGCCAGCGCCGTGGTGCGGGCGATGAGGTTGAACGCCTGGAAGACGAACCCGATCCGCCGGTTGCGCACGAGGGCCAGCTGGCGGTCGTTGAGCCGGCTGACGTCGACGCCGTCCAGGAGGTACCTCCCGGAGCTCGGGATGTCCAGGCAGCCCAGGATGTTCATGAGGGTCGACTTGCCCGAGCCGGACGAGCCCATGATCGCGACGTAGTCGCCGCGCTCGACGGTGAGCGTCACGCCCCGCAGCGCGTGGACCTCGGTCTCGCCCTGCCCGTAGATCTTCTTGACGTTCTGGATGTCGAGCACCGGGCGCACGCCCGGCACCGCCCCCGTGGCCGCCTCGGCCGTCATCTGCACGCTCATGTCAGTTGCCGCCCCGCCCGGAGAAGCCGCCGCCGCCCCCGGTGAAGCCACCACCGCCCCCGGTGAAGCCGCCGCCCCCGCCGGTGAAGCCGCCGCCCGGGAACTGGTTGTTGTTCGTGCCGCCGGTGGAGTTGGTCGTCGTCGTGGTGATCACGACCGTCTCGCCGGCCTGCAGCCCGGACCTGACCTCGACGAAGCCGCCGCCGGTGATGCCGACCTCGACCTGCCGGTCCTCGTTCTGGCCGTTGACCTGCACCGTGACGGTGCGCTGGCCGCCGGCCGTGCGCAGCGCGGCGCTCGGGATGCGCAGGACGTCCTGGGCCTCGGCGACGGTGACGACGGCGGTCGTGCTCTGCCCCAGCCGTACACCTTCGGGAAGCGAGTCCAGCGTGATCACCGCGGCGTAGGAGTTCACGTTGTTGCTGGTCGTGGCCGTGGGCGAGATCGTGCTGACCTTGCCGGTGGCCCGCGTGCCGCTCAGCGCGCTCCACGTGATGCTGGCCGCCTGGCCGGCCTTGAGCTTGGTCGCGTCGGCCTCGGCGAAGCTCGCGTTGATCTGCAGCTTCGACAGGTCGGCGAGCTGGACGAAGCCGCTGCCGGAGCTCGAGCCCGAGCTCGCCGCGCCGCTCGCGTTGCTCCCGCCGCCGCCGCTGGAGGAGGAGCCGGACGAGGAGGAGCCCACCGCGCCGCTGACCGCGGTGACCGTGCCCGCGATCGGGGCGGTCAGCACCGTGCCGTTCAGCGTCGCGGTGGCCGAGGTGACGTTGCTCTGTGCGGTGGCGACCTGCGCCTCGGCCGAGGCGATGGTGGCGTCGTCGGCGCTGTTGTTCTGGTCCCGGGTCAGCGCCGCCTTCGCGGCGGTGAGGTTGGCCTTCGCGGTGTCCAGCGCGGCCTGCGCGGCGGTCGGGTCGACCTTGGCCAGCACCTGGCCCTTGGTGACGACGTCGCCGACGTTCACGTCGAGCTCGATCACGGTGCCCGAGGTGGTGAAGTTGGCGTTCGCGGTCGAGGCGCTCGCCACCGAGCCCGACGCCGAGACCGTCTGGGAGATCGTGCCCTGGGCGACCTGGACCGTGCGGGTGCGCGTGCTGGTCGTCCCGGCCGCGGCGCTCGCGGCCGGGCCGCTGATGATCTGGTACGCCCAGAAGGCTCCCCCGGCCGCGGCCAGCACGAGTGCGGAGTTCACGAGGGCCACGGAGTTGAGCCGGAGCCGGCCCAGCGGCAGCGACAAACGCATGAGGGGAATCGTGGAGGGCGTCGCTCGGAGCGACCCTCAGCGAACCTCGGAGTTGCCTCGGAATCCCGTTGCCCATATTTCACCGGATTCATCCGGGATCTCGTCGAGGTCGATGCCGGCCTCGTCGTCGGCGTCCTCGAAGTCGGGCATCTCCAGCGCGGGCAGCAGCACGCGGAAGGTCGCGCCCTGGCCGGGGGCCGTCCACAGCTCGACCCTGCCCCCGTGGGCCTGCACGATCGAGGCGACGATG
The DNA here is from genome assembly GCF_040682015.1 of Dactylosporangium sp. NPDC051485. Classification (NCBI taxonomy): domain Bacteria; kingdom Bacillati; phylum Actinomycetota; class Actinomycetes; order Micromonosporales; family Micromonosporaceae; genus Dactylosporangium; species Dactylosporangium sp. NPDC051485. Next base: position 15,479 of record NZ_JBFAZW010000076.1, on the reverse strand, counting down.
GACAGGCCCAGGCCGGCGCCGCCGGTCTTGCGGGAGCGGGAGCCCTCGGCCCGGAAGAGCCGCTCGAAGACCCGCGCCGCGTCCTGCGGCTGCATGCCGGGCCCGGTGTCGCTCACCTCGACGGCGCCCAGCGGGACGCCCTCGGGCAGCGCCGCGCCGACGGTGGCGATCGGCAGCATCTTCGGCGGGCCGGCCCGGCCGACCCTGACCACGATCTGGGTGTCCTCGCTCGTGTGCTGCAGCGCGTTGCTCACCAGGTTGGCCACCACCTGGCGCAGCCGGGCCTCGTCGCCCTCGACGGTGACCGGCTCGAAGGTGGACGACCGCTCGTGCAGCGCGGCCAGCTGCACGAAGCGGGTCGGCACCCGCACGTGTGCGTCGCGCACCGCGTCGGCCGCCACGGCCAGCAGGTCGACCGGGCCCTGCTGCAGCGGGCGCTCCTCGTCGAGGCGGGCCAGGGTGAGCAGGTCGTTGACGAGCAGGCGCATGCGGCTGACCTCGGCGTCGATGCACTCCATCGCCTCGTCGAGGGCCGGACCGGGCGGGGCCATTCCCCTGCGGTACAACTCGGCGAATCCCTGGACGCTCGTGAGCGGGGTCCGCAGCTCGTGGGCGGCGTCGGCGAGGAACTGCCGCAGCCGGCGCTGCGAGGCGGCGCTCTCGTCGACCGCCCCCTCGATGCGGGTCATCATCGTGTTGAGCGCGATGCCGAGGCGCCCCGACTCGGTGTGCGTATCGGCGTCGTCGACCCGCCGGGAGAGGTTGCCGCCGGCGATGTCGGCCGCGGCCTCCTCCATGCGCGTCAGCGGGGCCAGCCCGACCCTCACCAGCGCGGCGGTGGCGATGCCGACCAGGATGAGCAGGGCCAGGCTGACGCCGGAGCTGTACTGAATCATCTGGTCGCGGGTGGCCTTGACGTCGGCGAGCGAGATCGCGCGCACGACGTAGGCCTGCCTGCTCTGGGAGTTGAGGGGGAAGATCCGCACCCGCCACTCGTCCTTCGGGCCCTTGACGGTGAACGGCTGGCCGTCGGCCGCGTGCTGCTTGAAGTCGCCGAGCAGCTTGGGGTCCACCACCGGCGGGTCGGGGGTGAGCACGGCGCCGTTGGCGTCGATGAGGTACACCCCGTGCTGGGGTCCGGGGTTGAACTCGCCTTCGCGGCGCCCCTGATACCAGGAGGAGGCGCTGGACGAGACCTGCCTCGGGACGAGCTGCTCGTTGACGCGGTCGCTGAGGTACGAGTTGAGCAGCAGCACCCCGATGAGGTTCGCGGCGACGAGGGCCACGCCGGCGATCGACACGACGGAGACGACGATCCGGGTGCGGACCGTCCAGTGTCTCCACGGCCGAGGTCTCACCCCTCGGTTCTCGGCAATCGCAGCGCGTAGCCGACCCCGCGCACCGTGTGGATGAGCGGCGGGTCCCACTTGTCGATCTTGCGGCGCAGGTAGTAGACGTAGGACTCGACGATCCGCCCGTCCCCGCCGAAGTCGTAGTTCCACACCCGGTCGAGGATCTGTGCCTTGCTCACCACCCGGCCGGCGTTGGTCAGCAGGTAGCGCAGCAGGTTGAACTCGGTCGGCGAGAGGTCCACCCGGATGCCGCCCCGGCGCACCTCGTGGGCGTCCTCGTCCATCTCCAGGTCGGCGTAGCGCAGCACCCCGCCGTCGACCAGCTGCTGCTGCTCGCCGAGGCTGCGGCGCAGGATCGCGCGGATGCGCAGCACGACCTCCTCGAGGCTGAACGGCTTGGCCACGTAGTCGTCGGCCCCCACGGTCAGCCCGGAGATGCGGTCCTCCACCGAGTCCCGCGCGGTGAGGAACAGCACCGGCACCGGCCGGCCGCCCGTGCGCAGCCGCTGGGCCACCTCGAAGCCGTCCAGGTCGGGCATCATCACGTCGAGCACGACGAGGTCCGGGCCGTACTCCGCGGCGGCGGCCAGCGCCTCCCGGCCGCCCGTGGCCACCCGCACCTCGAAGCCGGTCAGGCGCAGCGTGGCCGACAGCAGCGCGCGGATGCTCGCCTCGTCGTCGACGACGAGGACCTTGGGCTGGCGTTCGGTCGCCTGCGACGCGGTTACGGGCATTGGCTCCATCGTCACTGACCCGCCGCCACGATCTCGTCGCCCTCGGCAAGTCCGCTCTTGATCTCGGTGTTGACGTCGCCGCGCAGGCCGATCTCGACCGCCCGCCGCTCGTCCTTGCCGTTGACCCGCACCGTCACCGTGCCGTCGTGCACGGCGGTGGAGGGCACCGACAGGACGTTGTCCACGGACGCGGTGACTACCGCGACAGTAGCGCTCTGGCCGTACAGGAGGGTATCGGGAACCTTGTCGAAGGAGATCAGGGCGGCGTATCGCACCAGGCGGTTCGACACCGTGCCGGCCGGATCGATCTGCATGACCTTGCCGTCGTACTTCGGGCTGGCGCTGTCCGGCATCGTGATCTTCGTGGCCTGGCCGACCTTGAGGTGGGCCACCTCGGCCTCGGTGAACTGCGCCTTGACCACCACGTCGCCGGTGCCGGCCAGCGTGATGACGCTGGAGCCGGCCTGGCTGCCGACCGAGCCGTTGACCGCGAGGATCTTGCCGCCGACCGGCGCCGTGATGACCGTCCCGGCCAGCTTGGCCTGGGCCTGGGTGAGGCTGAGCTTGGCGTTGTTGAGCCGCTGCTGGGCGTTCATCAGGTTGTCGCTGGTCTGCTGGATCTGGTTGGCCCGGTTCTGGGTGCCGCCCTGCCCGCCGCTCTGCCCGCCCTGGGTGCCGCTCTGGCCGCCCTGGGTGCCACCGCCGGTCGTGCCACTACCCGTCGTGCCACTACCCGTCGTGCCACCGCCCGTCGTGCCACTGCCCGTCGTCGTGCCGTGGGTGGTGCCGGTCGTCGGGGTCGGGTTGGCGGTCGGGGTGGCCAGCGCCGTGTCGTGGGCGGTCTCGGCCTTGCTCAGCGAGTCTTGGGCGTTGGAGACGTTCTCGGTGGCCTGGTCGACCGAGTCCTGCGCGGACGACGCGTCGATCTTGGCCAGCACCGCGCCCGGCTGGACCACGTCGCCGGCCTTGACGTCGAGCTCCGTGAGGGTGCCCGACGTGCTGAACCCGAGGCTGCGGCTCGCCTGCGCCTGTATCGTGCCGGAGGCGGACACCGTGGTGCCCACCTGGCCGCGGGCCACCTTCACGGTGGAGACCTTCACCGGAGCCGGCTTGTCGTCGCCGGTCAGCACGACCGTGGTCACGGCCGCGGCCGCGACGAGCACGGCGGCGCCTCCCGCCAGCCACCAGACCTTCATGGTCAGTAGTTCAGCCGCTGCTCCTCCCGGCTACCTAGGCCGGACCTCAAAGTTCCCTGAGAGCCGGGGTGCCCGGCGAATCCCCGCATACCGTGGCGAAGCCCCCCGTGCGGTTGTGACGCAATTTTGAGGTTCGGTCGACCGGGCGTCGAGGTTCGCGCCGTTGCATCACACGGGTGATGAACAAGCGGATCGGCGGCGCCGCGATCGCGCTCGCCGCGGTGGCCTTCTTCGCCGCCGCCTGCGGCTCCTCCGACGACAAGGCCCCGGCCGCCGCCGGCGCCTCGGGCGGCACCGACTACGCGTCGTGCCTGCGCAACAACGGCGTCGACCTGCCGCAGTTCAACCCGTCGAACCGCCCGACCGCGCGCCCCTCCGGCTTCGCCCGCCCGTCGGGCGAGCCCCGCCCGTCCGGCGAGCCCCGTCCCTCGGGCAACGGCGGCTTCCGCGGCGGCGGCCCGGGCGGTGGTGGCTTCTTCGGCTCGGTGGCCCCGAGCGGCGTCGACCAGCAGACCTGGGAGAAGGCCCAGAAGGCGTGCGAGGCGCTGCGCCCGACCGGCTTCTCCGGCGGCGGGAACCGCAACGGCGGCGGCGGACGCGACGCGGCGTACCGCAACTGCCTGACCGAGCACGGCCTCACCATCACCGGCCCGACCGATCAGCTGGACACCACGGACGCCAAGGTCGCCGCGGCGGTGCAGGCCTGCGCCCCGCTCAAGCCGAGTCCGCGCCCGTCGGCGAGCTGAACCTCCGGGGGCCCGGCCTCTCCACGGGCCCGCGGCACGGCTCCCGCCCGAGCGGACGCCGGATCCGCCGATCGATTCGGCGGGTCACTGCGCCCGGCGCCCGCTCGGGCGGGCCGATCCGGCACCACCGCGGCGCCGCCCGCGCGTGACACGCTTCATTCGGGGGTGCGTCGGCGTCGCACCCACTGTGCGCCGATCTTGCGGTCGCAACACGGCACATCCGGACATTGTGGGAGTGTTCGGAAGCCGCGGCCGCGAGATCGGCGCCGGAATCGCGTGTCGCTGCGCGGGGCGGGTCGTTGCCCACGGTATGGAAGCGCTGGACTCCTTTTCCCGGACGTTCCTGCCGGCCACGGCGCTGGCCAAGCTGCCGCGCGGCACGATCGCGCGCCACGTCGGGGTGCTGCGCCGCTGCGCCGGGGACCGCGACGCGGTCGCCGTGCTCGCGCGGTGCGGGCGGCGCGACGTGCTGATGCTGACCCGCAGCCGGCTGGTGGTAACCACCGAGACCGGGCTGCTGCGCCGGGTGCGCCTGCACCTCAACGCCGAACTGCACCAGGTCGCCGACGTCACCTGGACACCCGAGCCCGACCGCGCCGGCATCCAGCTCGGGCTGACCGCGATCGACGGGGTACGGGAGAACTTCTGGGTGCGCCTCGGCAGTACCGCCGAGATGTGGCGCCTCGACGAGGCCCTCAAGCAGGCATTCCGCACCCCGTGGGGGGTCATCGAGCCGGCCCGCCCGATCGCCCGGCCGGCCCCGGTCGCCGCCGTTGCCGAACTGCGCCTCGCCTGATCGCCGGATCGGCCCATCCGCACGCGGGCGCTGGCTGCCGCGGGCGGGTGGGCCGATCGCTGTGTGGATTTCCGCCCGGTGCGATTCCCAAACATCCTCCGAACATCGGCGCCGCCCCTGGACGGCGAGAATGGGACGGTGGTGGACCAGGGCAAAGGGCTGGTGCTCGTCGTCGAGGACGAGAAGCCGATCGCCGACCTGCTGCGCATGTACCTCGCCCGCGACGGCTTCGGCGTGCACGTCGAGCACGACGGCGACGCCGGGCTCGCCGCCGCCCGCAAGCTGCGGCCCGTCGCGTGCGTGCTCGACATCGCGCTGCCCGGGATGGACGGCACCGAGATCTGCCGGAGGCTGCGCGAGGCCGGCGACTGGACGCCGGTGCTGTTCCTGACCGCCCGCGACGACGAGGTCGACCGGATCCTCGGGCTCGAGCTGGGCGGCGACGACTACGTCACCAAGCCCTTCAGCCCGCGCGAGCTGGTCTCCCGGGTCAAGGCGGTGCTGCGGCGCACCCAGGGCCCGCCCGACGTCGGGCAGGTGCGCACGGTCGGGCCGATCACGCTGGACCCCGCGCGGCGCGAGTGCCGGGCCGGCGGCCACCCGGTCAGCCTGACCTCGACCGAGTTCTCCCTGCTGGCCCACCTCATGGGGCGGCCCGGCCGGGTGTTCACGCGGGAGGAGCTGCTGGGTTCGGTCTGGGGGTACGCCGCGCACAGCGGCACCCGCACCGTCGACGTGCACGTCGCCCAGGTGCGCGGCAAGCTCGGCGACGCCGCCGCGGTGATCCGGACCGTGCGCGGCGTCGGGTACACCGCCGATGCTTAGGTCCCTCGCCGCCCGCACCGCGCTCGTCACCTGCGTCGTGGCGGTCGTGGCGGTCGTGGTCACCGCCGCGGTCGGCGCGCCGCTCACCCTGACCCGCGACAACGATGCCGCCCAGCAGCGGCTGGAGGACGACGCCACGCTGCTGACCGAGCTCCTGCGGCCGAAGCTCAGCACGACCCGCAACCCGGGCGACGAGGAGGTCGTCGCCAAGCGCCTCGCGGCCCGCAACATCGACGTGTACCTCATCCGGGCCGGCCAGCCCGACCGCCCCGGGCTGCCGCCGCCGGTCGTAAGGACCATCGCCGGCGGCCAGAACGTCAAGGCGAGCCGCCGCACGGTCGCCGGCGCCCTGCGGATGGTCGTCGGGCGGGCGATCGGCAAGGACGGCAACGGGTTCGTGGTGACCGAGCCGCCTCCGAGCGGTACCTTCGCGCGCTTCTTCGGCCAGCTCTGGGTGGCGCTGCTCGCCGGCCTGGCCGCCGGGCTGATCGCCGGGCCGCTGCTGGCGCGGCGCATCTCGCGGCCGATCCGCGGCGTCGCGGCGGCGGCCAAGCGGCTCGGCGCCGGGGACCGGAGCGTCACGCTGTCGCCGGACGGGCCGGCGGAGGTCGCGGAACTCGCGCACGCGGTCAACGGGCTCACCGCGGCGCTGGCCACCAGCGAGGGGCGGGAGCGGGAGTTCCTGCTGTCGGTCTCGCACGAGCTGCGCACACCGCTGACCACGATCCGCGGCTACGCCGAGGCCCTCGCCGACGGGGTGGTCGGCGCGGAGGGCGCGCAGCGGGCCGGCCGGACGGTGCTCGACGAGGCCGAGCGGCTCGACCGGCTCATCGCCGACCTGCTGGTGCTGGCCCGGCTCGAGGCGGCCGACCTGCCGATCGAGATGCTCGACGTGGACCTGACGCAGCTGCTGGCCAAGGCCGCGGAGGCGTGGGGCGGGCGGGTGGCCGCGGCCGGGCTGGTGCTGCGCACCGAGCTGCCGCCCTTCGCCGTGCCCGTGGTCACCGACCCGGGCCGGATCCGCCAGATCATCGACGGGCTGCTGGAGAACGCGCTGCGGGTCGTGCCGTCCGGCGCGCCGCTGGTCCTGGCGCTGTACGTGAACGTGCCGGAGGCCCGGCTCGAGGTGCGCGACGGCGGGCCCGGCTTCACCGACGAAGATCTCGCCGTGGCCTTCGAGCGGGGCGCGTTGTCGCGGCGCTACCAGGGCGTGCGCAAGGTCGGCAGCGGCCTCGGGCTGGCCCTGGCGGCCCGGCTGGCACGCCGGCTGGGCGCGCGCATCGAGGCGGGCCACGCCCCCGAGGGCGGGGCGCGATTCACCGTGACGTTCCCACTGCGGACCGTGTCATGATGCTTGTCTATGCATACCTGGTGGGTCGTGCTCGGGCTCGCCGGCGCCGGCGCGGCGCTGGGCATCCTGCTGATGCAGGTGCTCTTCTGGCGGCGGCTGCGCCGGGTCGATGAGGACCCCGTCGGCATCCTCACCACGGGCGTGGCGCTGCGCTGGGTCGCGCTGCCGCTGGCGGCCCTGCACGTCGCGCTGTTCCTGCTGCTGACGCGGCTCGACCAGCCCGGCTGGTGGATCGGCGGCGTGGTCACCGTGCTGTCCGTCCCGGTGCGCCGCCTGCTCAACCTCAAGGCCATCGCGGTGATCGTGCGCCGGATCGGCTACCGGCGCGGCCCGGTCGTCGACCGCGACGGCGTCCGCGTCGACGAGCAGCCCTACTGGCGCCTCGTGCTCAGTTGGTACCGCCACGAGTACACCGGCCGCGGCGTCGGCGACGTGCTGGCCATCAAGGTGCTGGGCCTGCTCGTCCACCTGCTCTTCTGGCCCGTCGCGGCGCTGGGCGCCCAGGCCTCGCACGTGCTCATGTGCCAGGACCCGGCCGACGCCCTGGGCCACTCGACCGACGGCCACGAGCGCCCCGGCGACGCCTTCCGCGCACTGGGCACCCCATATGTCAAGTTTGCGGTGCGGGATCCGAGGTAATCGGCGGTTTGGCCCGATTGGCGAGGAGGTATCCCAATGAGACGCTCGCGAATAGGCTTGATATGCACTGCGGCGGCCCTGGTGGTCGCCGGCGGCCTGCCACCGCTTGCCGCAAACGCCCAGCCCAGCCCCCAGCCCGCCACCCCGGCGCCCGGGACGACCGAGTCCCCCGGCCAGGGCCACGACATGCTCTCGGGCGTGCTGCACGGCGAGGGGCTCGTCCAAACGACCAAGGGCCCGATCCGGGTCGCGCTGCAGCGGGGCGCGGCGACCAAGCTGACGCCGACATCGCTGACCGTCCAGTCGTCCGACGGCTACACCCGGTCGTGGACCCTGGACAACAACGTGCGGGTCTACGACCAGCGGCACACCCTGCAGCCCAACGCCCTGAAGGCGGGGGTCCAGGTGACCGTGGCGGGCACCGCCGCGGCCACGAACGCGTCACCCAGCCCGGCCAACGGCACGTTCACGGCCAAGTGGGTCGTGGTCCAGTCCGCGACCCCGATGAACCAGCCATCTTGATGAAACGCGATAAGTCCGGCGCCTCACGGGGCCGGACTTATCGGATGTACTTCCCTTTATCGGACATCACTCGTGTTCCACGTGGAACACTCCTTCAGGCGCGCAACTCGGCAACGCAGCACTTCACGCTGCCGCCGCCCTTCTTGAGCTCCATGAGTTCGACGGGCACCGGCACGTACCCGGCCTCCCGCAGCCGGGCGGCCAGCGCGGTCGCCTCCGAGCTGAGCACCACGTTGCGCCCGTCGGACACCAGGTTGAGCCCGAACGCGAGCGCGTCCTGCTCCGTCGCCAGGATCGCCGCCGGGAAGAGCTGCCGCAGCACCCGCTGCGAGGCCTCCGAGAACGCCCCCGGGTAGTACACGACGTTGTCGTCGCTGATCGGCTGGAGCGCCACGTCGAGGTGGTACATGCGCGGGTCGACGAGCCGCAGCGACACCACCGGCCGGCCCAGCGCCTCCTGCGCCTCGGCGTGCGCCGCGGTCTCGGTCCGGAAGCCGTGCCCGGCCAGGACCAGCCCGCCGTGCGCCTCGGGCAGGTAGGTGAAGTCGCCCTCACCCTCGTTGGTGTGTGACGGCAGGACGTACCGCCACCCGAGATTGTCGTAGAACCGCCGGTGCGCCGCGGCCTCGGCCGAGCGCTGCGGGTACTTGAACCGCGCGCCGTAGACGACGCCGCCCACCGAGAACGCGCCGTTGGCCGCGTAGACCATGTCCGGCAGCCCGATCTCCGGCGCGAGCACCTGGACCTCGTGACCGAGGCGGACCAGCGTCTCCCGCAGGCCCTCCCACTGCTTCACGGCCAGCTCGGTGTCCACCGGGGCGCTGGTGTCCATCCAGGGATTGATCGCGTACTCCACCACGAAATGCTCGGGCGGCGACATGAGGTACGACCGGGTCACGATCAAACGGTAGAGAGCGTGTGTTAGACAAAACAGCGAGAAAAGTTGCTTTCGAGGAGGGAAACGTTGCGCCTCGACCCGATCGACCAGCGAATCATTGCGTTGCTGCAGGAGGACGCCCGCTCATCGTATGCAGAGATCGGCGAGCGGGTGGCGCTGTCGGCCCCGGCGGTCAAGCGCCGCGTCGACCGGCTTCGATCCAGCGGTGTTATCCGCGGCTACACGGCCCTCATCGACCCGGGCGCGGTCGGCTGGACCACCGAGGCGTTCGTGGAGCTGTTCTGCACGGGCCGCACCTCGCCGCAGCAGCTCCGGGCCGCGGCCAAGCGCCACCCGGCCGTCGTCGGCGCCTACACGATCTCCGGCGAGGCCGACGCCCTCGTGCACCTGCGCGCGATGGACATGGCCGGCCTGGAGGAGGCCCTGGAGCGGCTGCGGGCCGAGCCCTTCGTCACCTCGACGCGCAGCATGATCGTGCTGTCCCGGCTGGTGGAGACGCTCGCGCCGAAGATCATGGAAGATCTGGGAACCGCCCCGGCGCCGCCGCCGTCCCACTGACATGCGCCGAGCCGCCGTCACCCTGAGTGCCGCCTGCCTGTTCCTTTCCGGCTGTACGGCGCAGCAGCCGCACCACAGCGAGCCGTCCCTGCCGGACGGGCCGGCCCCGGCGCTGCGCCTGGCCGCGTACGACTCGTGCGACGACCTGCTCGCCGGCCTGCGCGAGGCCACGCGGGAGGCGGTCACCCCGTGGGGCCTGGACAACCTGCCCGGCGGCATCCACACCCTCAACAGCGGCGCCCTGGCCAAGGGAGGCTTCCCCGAGGCCGAGGCGCGGACCGACGCGCGCGAGTCGACGCAGACGCAGTACAGCGGCACCAACACCCACGAGGCCGGCGTCGACGAGCCCGACCAGGTCAAGACCGACGGCAAGCGGATCGTGGCGCTCTCCCCGGCCGGCGCGCTCACCGTGGTCGACGCCGCGTCGCGCAAGGTGACCGGCAAGCTGGCCGTCGCCGACACCGGCAGGCGCGGGGTCTCGGCCACCGAGCTGCTGCTGTCCGGCGACCGCGCGCTGGTGCTCGGCTACGACTACTCCGACCCGCAGCGCGGCGGCCCGATGCTCACCCTCGTCGACCTCGCCGGCGCCCCGACGATCGCCGGGCGCTACCACCTGGACGGCGCCCTGGTCGACGCCCGCCAGATCGGCAGCGTGGCCCGGGTCGTCGTGCGCTCGGCCCCGCGCATCGCGTTCCCCGACCCGGCGGCAACCCGGACCCGCGACGATGAGCAGCGGCTCGCCGCCAACCGCGCTGCCGTGGCCGCCGCCCCGATCTCCGCCTGGCTGCCGCGGTGGACGTCGGTCGACGCGGCCGGCAACAGCACCGAGGGCCGGCTCGACTGCGGTTCGGTGCGCCTGCCGGACACGTACTCGGGCGCGTCCCTGCTCACGATCGCCACCTTCGACCTGGCCGCCCCGGCGCTCGGCTCCGGCGACCCGGTCGCGATCGCGGCCGACGGCGACATCGTCTACGCCAACGGCCCGAGCCTGTACGTCGGCAACGACCAGCGCTGGCGCACGGTCGCCCCGCAGGCCAAGCGGGCCGGCGGCCCGGCCGTGCCGCAGCGCACCCAGCTGTTCAAGTTCGCGCTGGCCGGCGCCGCGAAGCCGCGCTACGTCGCCGCCGGCGAGGTGCCGGGCTGGCTGCTCAACCAGTACTCGCTGTCGGAGTGGGACGGCCGGCTGCGCGTGGCCACGACCGAGTCGAACGCCACGAGCACCGTGTACGTCCTGCAGCAGCGCGGCGGCGCACTGACCGAGGCCGGCAGGGTCGGCGGCCTGGGCAAGGGCGAGCGGATCTACTCGGTGCGGTTCATCGGCAGCGCGGGCTACGTCGTCACGTTCCGCCAGACCGACCCGCTGTACACCCTGGACCTGTCGAACCCGTCGGCCCCGCGGGTCATGGGCGAGCTGAAGATCACCGGCTACTCCGCGTACCTGCACCCCGCTGGGGACGGCCGCCTCATCGGCGTCGGGCAGGAGGCCAACGCGCAGGGCCGGGTCCAGGGCCTGCAGGTGTCGCTCTTCGACGTGCACGACATGGCGAGCCCGGCCCGCCTCGCCCAGTTCCAGGTCCCGGGCGGGTCGTCACCGGCCGAGTTCGACCCGCACGCGTTCCTCTTCTGGGCGAGGTCGGGGCTGCTCGTCGTACCGATGCATCGTCAGGACGGATCGTCGGCCCTCGTCCTGTCGGTGCGGGACAAGGCGGTCACGCAGGCCGGCGCGATCACGCAGCCGGCGCCAATCGAGCGCTCGCTCATCATCGGCGACACGCTCTGGACGCAGTCGGCCGAGGGCCTGCAGGCCAACGACGCGTCGACGCTGGCCGTGCAGGCCTACCTGCCGTTCTGAGCTTCTAGAGGTACATCCCGGTGCGCTCGCTCTCGCCGGCGATCGCCGGCTTTGGCTTGTCGCCCTCGCCAAAGAAGCGCTTGCCGCCGAACTCCCCGTGGAGGCGGTCGTCGAGCTCGTCGGCGAGCCCGGTCATCACCTGCACGGCGAGCATCAGGTGGGTGGCCTGGAAGTCGCGGCCGAACACCGGGACGCTGGCCCAGACGGTGTCGTTGGTGCAGTACAGGCGCCCGATCGGCATGCGGTTGGTGAGCTCGGACAGCTTGACGTACAGCTGCTCGGTCGGCTCCACCTCGGTGAGGATCGGCGAGAACACGTCGACGAGCGGCGGGTTGTCGCGCACCCGCACGAACACCATCGCCGAGCCGGACCGGATGCCGATGTCCCCGTCGGGATCGATCGGCAGCTCCTCGGGCGTGGTCTTCATGAGCCGCGCCACGACCGTCGTCACCTTGTCGTACAGCGGCAGGTCCTCGGTCTGCTCGGCCGCCCCGGCCAGGCTCCCGGCGCCCCCGGCGCGCACCACGGCGACGACCCCGTCACCGTCGGTCTCCACGATCGACGCGAGCGACCGCGCCACCCCCAGCGCCGGCACGGGCGCGACCCGCCCCTCCACATCGTGCGCAAGGTACGTCAGGAAGGCGGGGTGCGGCGCGCCGTAGATGTCCCGGAGCGTCCGCATGATCAGCCGGCTCAGCTGCGCCGCCTCGCTCTTGCCGACCCGCAGGCCGAAGGACTCCCCGGACCCGGCCACCACCCCGGGCGGCGCCCATCCGAGCGCCACGATCTCCGCGATGACGGTCCGGTCGAGCCGATACGCGGCCGGCAGGTCGGCGTTGCTCACCGCCGTGGCCGCCAGCTGGTCCCCGTCCTCGCCGGTGACCTGGATCGAGTACACGGCGTCGCCGGTCCCCGACGCCGTGGGGTCGAGCGTGAGGTCGAGCGTGGTCCCGTTGCCCAGCTCCCGCAAGGCCGTGACCAGGTGCCGCGCGAAGTCCCGCCACGCCTCGGCGACCTTCTCCTTCAGGTTGCCGCCCACGGGGTCCTCGTCGTCGAACAGCGCGCTCTCAAACGACGCGGCGTCGTCCCGCTCACCAGCCATGATCGCCTCCCTATCCCCCGCCCTCACCCTATCCAGAGGCGATCGTTCACCCGGACCGGGTGGCTGGCATCTTTCCGACGGCTTTCGTTCGCCGGCTGTCGCCGTGGCCTCACTCCGCCCGCGTGGCCAGCCGGCTCAGCAGCTGCGCCGCCTCCTGGGCCTCGACCCCGCGCCCGACGGCCACACCCAGCAGGAAGGCGGTCAACGGCGCCCCGGGCCGGGCCACGTTGTGCGCCACGTCGCGGGCCAGATCGAGCACCGCCGCCCGCTCCTCCCGGCTGGGCGCCTCCACCCCGAGCGCCGCGGCCGCCTCGCCGAGCCACTGCCCCAACACGTCTTCGTTCACGGCCCGCAGATCCTCCTCGGTATCACAGTCGAAGTAGGGCGGCCGATCCCGCTCCCACCGCACTTCCCGCACATCCAGCCCGGCCACGAGCCGGCGGACCGACCCTCCGGTCGGCTCCCCGATCCCGCGCACGGCCCTGGCCAACGCCTCGACCCGCCACGCACCGCACAGCAGCTGCCTTTGCCCGTCCTCGTCGACGAACACGGCGCCGTCCTTGTCCCCCACGGCGCGGGCCAGCGCCGAGACGGCCTCCCCGGTGATCAGCGGCAGGTCTGCCGCGAGCAGCACCACGAGCCGCGGCCTTGGCTCTGCCTCCGGCCCCGGCCCCGTCTCCGGCTCCGTTTCCGCCCCCGGCCTCGGCTCCGTCCCCGGCCTCGGCTCCGTCCCCGGCCTCGGCTCCGTCCCCGGTCTCGGCTCCATTCCCGGCCACGGCTCCATTCCCGGCCACGGCTCCATTCCCGGCCACGGCCCCGGCTTCGTTTTCGTTCCCGGCTCTGTTTCCGGCCTCGGCTCCGGCCTTGGCTGCGGCTCCGGCCTTGGCTGCGGCTCTGGCCTTGGCTGCGGCTCTGGGCTTGGCCGCGGCTCTGGGCTTGGCTTCGTCAGCGCCGCCAGGCCGGCCGCGACGGCCGCCACCGGCCCACCTCCGGGCGGCTCCTCCCGCGCGACCAGGACGTGGCCCGGCAGTCCCTCCCGGTCCGGCCCGACCACGACGACCGGCGCGGCCCCGGCCTCGGCGACCGCGGCGAGCACCCGCTGGAGCATCGGCACCCCGCCGACGCTGACCATCGGCTTGTCCCGCCCGCCGAGGCGGGTAGCCCGCCCGCCCGCGAGAATCACCGCTGCCAGTCCCGGTTCCAGGTGGCCGTTTCCCACATCCAGAACCTACCGTCAACCGAGAACCAGGAACGCTCCGGCAGAAGGGCGCCCCCATGGGCCGCGTCACACAGCGCCGCACGATCGTCCGCGTCGCCGTCCGCCCGCCGGATTCCGGCAAGTCCGAAATGTCCGGCACGGCGGCCGGACCCCCAGGACCGCCGCCCTCACCGACCTGGGCCGGCGACGGGAACGGCCCAGCACCGCACATCGCCGCCTCGCCATCCCCGACGCCCGGCGCGCAGGCAGACGCGACGGCCCGCAATGGCGGCGGGAACGGCCCAGCCTCGCCGTCGCAGGGGCCCCGCGCACAGGCAGGCGCAACGGCCCAGGCCGGTGCCACGATCCGCCCAGCACCGCCCAGCGCGGCCGCGCCATCCCCGACGCCCGGCGCACCGAACGGCCCGGCACCACGCAGCGCAGCCCCTCCATCGCAGGCGCCCGTCGGGCAGGCAGGTGCCAACGGCGGGCGGGCCGCCGGCGGGAACGCGGCCGCCGTGGACGTCCGTCCCGCCGCGGGCCCGGGCGGCGCGCCGGAGGTCGAGGCGCGGGTCGGGCCCGACACCCTCGCCGCCGAGGAGCCGCTCGAGATCCGCGTCGGGGGCGCCCCGCTCGCGGTCACCATGCGCACCCCCGGCGACGACCTCGACCTCGCCGTGGGGTTCCTGCTCACCGAGGGCGTCATCCGGGGCGCCGGCGACGTGCGCACGGCGAAGCTGTGCTCCGGCGACGAGGAGCCCAACTCGTACAACGTGGTCGACGTCCGGCTCGACCCCGCCGTGCCCACGCCCGAGGCCGGCGTGGCGGCCCGGAACTTCTACACCACCTCCTCGTGCGGCGTGTGCGGCAAGGCGAGCATCGACGCCGTACGCACCCGGTCGGCCTTCGACGTCGCCGCCGACCCGGTCACCGTCGCGCCCGCCGTCCTGGCCGGCCTGCCCGACGCCCTCCGGCGGCGCCAGCGGGCCTTCGACGTCACCGGCGGCCTGCACGCGGCCGGCCTGTTCACCGCCGACGGCGAGCTGGTCTGCCTGCGCGAGGACGTCGGCCGGCACAACGCGGTCGACAAGGTCATCGGCTGGGCCGTGCGCGAGCGCCGCCTTCCGCTGGCCGGCCACGTACTCATGGTCAGCGGCCGGGCCAGCTTCGAGCTCTGCCAGAAGGCGTGGATGGCGGGGCTGCCGATCCTCGCGGCCGTGTCGGCGCCGAGCACGCTCGCCGTCGACCTGGCCGCCGAGGCCGGGCTCACCCTGGTCGGCTTCCTGCGCGGCCCGACGTTCAACGTCTACGCCGGGCCCCACCGCGTCCAGGGCATCCCCGCCGCAACCACCCTCGCCCACTGACCGCCTCGGACCTAGGCGCTCGCCCGCCTCGGCCAACGCTCGACGCGGCGGGGAGCCCCCGGCCAACCACCCGCCCACCGCTCGGCGCGGCGGGGAGCCCCGGGGCCACCCCGCCCGCCGCCTCGGACCTATACGCTCACCGCCCCCGCTGACGGCGACGCTTGGCGCGGCCGGGCGCTCCCGGCCGCAACCAACCCCCGCCCGCCGACCGCCTCGGCCCTACGGGCTCACCGCCTCCGCCGACGCTCGGCGCGGCCGGCAGTTCCCGGCCGCTCGGGGCCGGCCTGCTCCGACGGGCCGCCGCCGGGGCCGAGCGCGGAAGCCGGACGGTTCGAGGCCTCGCGGC
>NZ_JBFAZW010000075.1:0-59804 GCF_040682015.1 Dactylosporangium sp. NPDC051485 | reverse complement strand
ACCCGGGCGAACGATGCGCTGCTGCTCTGCAACTGCTCCAGCCAGATCAGGACGGTGTCCATCGGTCCGATCACCTGACGCAGGTACAGGGTGGCAGCGACGTGTTGAACTTCTCGTACGAGTCCTTCATCGCCGGGCTGGACTGCTGGAACACCATGCCGTCCTCGAGCAGGTTCGACACGTCGCTGCGCAGCCGGTCCAGCATCGGCAGGATGTCGCGGACCGCGTTGTCCAGGCGGTTCGACGTCGTCTCGATCTTGTCGTAGTCGAGGGAGATGTTGGCCATGGGGGCTGGGCTCCGTTTCCGTTGTTACATCGTCGGCGGGTAGAAGGTGGACTCGTCGTCCGCGGGGCTGGTCTTGCTGGTCTCGGTCCACTGCGCGTAGCGGTCCGGGCGCGAGTACTGCGTGACGGTGCCGTCGGGCTCGCTGACCGTCATCGTGCCGCCCCCGGTGGGGTTGAGGCTGATCACGGTGTGGGTGGTCTTGCTGTCCTGGTCGGTGGTGTCGGTTGTGGACGAGCCGTTGTCGCCGGTCGTGGTCACCGAGTGGGTCTTGCTGCCGTCGCTGAAGACGGTGTCCGTCGTGTAGTTCTTGCCGCCGTCGCTGTAGGAGGTCGTGGAGGTGTACTTCTGGTCGCCGTTGACGACCGTCGTCTCCTCCTTGATCACGTTGTTGTCCGCATCGAGCGTCAGGTGCGTGTGCACCGACCCGGTCGGCGTGTTGATGGTCAGGTCGGTCGGCGGCGGCCCGGGGTCGGTCGCCGAGCAGAAGTCCGGCATCTTGCCGTCGGCGCCGGGGACGCAGTCGGCGCGGTGGCCCTGCAGGTACTCCCAGGCCGCCTTCTTGTCCTTCCAGCGGTCCAGGTCGAGGGTGGAGCCCATCATGCCCATGCCGTCGGCGATCTGGGCGTCGACGTCGAAGTACCCGTCCGCCACGGCGCCGAAGATGTCGCCGAGCTCGCGCAGGTCGTCCTCGGCCTTGCTCATCGGGTGCTGCGCGCGCCGGTACAGGCTGCGAAAGCTCTCGGCGAGCCCCTCGTTGCCGAACACGGTGTCACTGTCGCCGTACTCGATGCTGCCGACCTGCGAGAACACGGTGTCCCCGAGGCGCGGCCCGATTCGGTCGGCAAGATCGTGGAGGTCCTTGCGGGCCTGGTGCAGCAGCCCGTAGTCGATCGCGAAGTCGGGCACGGCGCTCTCCTGACCGGCACCTCGCCGCGACCGTGTGCCGCCGGGGTCCCGCCACGACCACGTTCGAGCCCGCCCAGCGGTTCATCCGGCGTGCTGCGGGGCGCCCGGTCCGGGTCGATCAGCGCGAAGCCATATCGCGCCGGACTGGGCGAAGGGGTGAACCGGAGAGCGGGTTCGGACGTGGTCGTGGCGAGGCCGGGAGACCCCGGGGCACAGCGTGAGGAGGCGGGGCCGTGGCTCGCCCGACCGACTGGGACAAGGTCGGCCTCGGCAGCGACCCGACGCCGGGGGATCCCGGGCGGATCGACGAGGTCATCGCCTCCGTCCGGGCTCTGGGCAAGGTCGCCCGGGACGTCGACGACGGTCTCGCGGCCGTGCTGGAGACCGCCGGGCCCAACGCGTTCGTGGGCAAGACCGCCGAGGCGCTGCGGGAGAAGATCTCCGGTCGGCTGCGCGGGTTCGTGCAGAGCCTGGCCGAGGCGTTCGAGTGGACCGTCACGGCGCTGAGCGACTACAACACCACGCTGCGCGACCAGCAGTGGCGGGCCGACAACGCGCTGGCCCAGGCGCGCAACCTCGCCGAGGACGACCCGGCGCGGCAGGGGTTCACCGACACGGCGAAGCAGGCCGGCACCGCCGTGTCCCACGCGGCGAGCGCGGCCTCGAACAAGATCGTGGAGGCGTACGAGCACATCAAGCAGCCCGTGTCCGGCTGCCAGGAGTTCTGGGAGATCTTCAAGTGGCTCGCGATCGCGCTGATCCTGCCGGCGCTGGTGTTCGGCGGCCCGATCGCGCTCGTCGCGCTCGGCGTCAACATGGTGCTGTTCATCAAGACGGCGGTCGACTTCGCGCAGGGTAAGGCCTCGGCGCTGGAGTTCTTCCTCTCGGCGCTGGGCATCCTCGCGCCGACCACCCGGGCCGTGCCGATCTTCCAGCTCATCAAGGCCGGAGCCCAGCTCACCTGGAACGGGCTCAAGGCCGGCGCGTTCGCGGCGTTCAAGTTCTTCGGCAACACGTTCAAGGGCATCATCTCGCACCCGTTCGTGCTGTTCCCAGGGCTGCACGACATGGTCGCGCTCAGCGGCAGCTGGGTGAAGGGCGCCGGGCTGTGGGTGCGGGCCGGCATCAAGGACCTGCCCGCGTTCATGTCCGCGACCTTGAGCAAGGGCGGGCTGTTCATCGTCGGCGGCGTCAAGGGCATCGGCAACGTCGTGGCCGGCGTCCCCGGGTTCGTGGCGAAGTTCGGCAGTTCGACGTTCGCGTTCCTGCAGCGGGAGCTCGGCGGCAACCGCTGGCTGCGGCTGTTCCTGCCGGCCGAGGCCGACGAGCTGCACCTGGGCGTCTGGCAGGCCACGAAACTGGCCGTGTGGGACCGTGGCGTGCTCGGCAAGCACATCTTCGGCCTGCCCCGGCCGCACCCGGTCCTGCCCGAGCAGCACGTCGACACGCACCAGATCCGCCTGGCCGAGCTGCGCACCGGGGACCTCGCGGTGCCGCCGCGCCTGCAGACGCCGAGACTCGGCGGGCTCGACGGGCTCGGGCGCCTGTCGCTGACCCCGCCGAGCATGCACATCAACACCTCGTTCGGCGACTCGGTGCACCTCAGCGGCGACGCCGTGCGCAACCTCGACGCCCTGCTGCTGTCCCCGATGGACACCATGTCGAAGGTACGCCTGGAGGGCTGGGCCGACCGCGCCGCCAATCCGGTCCTGAGCAGCGTCGACCACATCACCGGCATCAGCTCGGCCGTGCACCTGCAGCCGCCGGCGGTGCCCCACCTGGCCGCCAACCCCGCGCTGAGCAGCACCGTCCACGCCCTGGACCTGCCCAACCTGCACGCCAACTCCCTCACCACCGGGGCGAACCGCCTGGACGTGCCCAGCCTGCACCTCAATGCGCCGGCCAACGGCGTGCACCACCTCGACGTGCCGCACCTGCAGGCGCCGCACCTGGACACGCCGTCGCTGGGTAGTGCCGGCGCGTTGCACGCCGCCACCCCGCCGGCCCCGGTGCACGCCCTGGACGGCCTGGGCTCGGCGGCCGTCACCCCGCCGGCGCTGCACCTGATGAACGGCTCCCCGGTCTCGGCCCTCAACGGCGCCGGCGCCCGCATCGCCGACCACACCAGCCTGGCCATCAACGCCCAGCACGTGTCCATGAACCTCGGCACCGACGTCGGCTCGATCGTCCGGCACGCCGACGCCCCGCCGGTCCACGTCGAGGCCCCCGCCGTCAACGCGCTCGCAACCCCGCCGGCGGTCGCGCACGTCGCCCCGCCGGCCACGCCCACCGTCTCCCACCTGGCCACCGGCGCCCCGCCGGCCCCGGTCGCGCACCTGGCCACCGGCACGCCACCGGCGCCGGTCGCGCACCTGGTCACCAGCGCCCCGCCGGCCCCGGTCACGCAGCTGGCCACCGGCGCGCCGCCGGCCCCGGTCGCGCACCTTGCCACGACGACCCCGACCCCCGTGACCCACCTGGTGTCGACGCCGGCGACGGCCGCCCACACCGTCGACGGCGCGGCCCACGTGGCCGCGGGACCACCGCCCGTCCACGTCGACCTGGCCGAGGTCGACGGCATCCCGGGGATCGGCACCGGTCACCTCGAGACCGTCGCCCACACCGCCGCGGCGAACCCGGCCCCGATCCGCGAAATGCCGCCGCCGGCCGCCCACACCGCGAACCCGGCCACCGTCCACCCCGGCAACACCAGCCCGGCCCACAGCGCCGGCGCGCCGAAGGTGGACGATCTCGTCGTGGCCGTACCGATGGCGGCCGCCCCGAAACTCGGCGAGCGCACGCCGCCCCCGCCGCCCGTCCACCCCGCCTACGACGCGGGCACGAACACCGTCCACGGCGCGGCGAACGGCGGCATCGACCCGGTCGGCGCCACCGCCGTCGCCGGGCTCGTGCAGAGCCAGCTGGGCGCGCGGGCGCTGCGGTCCGGGACCGGCCTCGACGACGCGGTCCACGGGGCCGGCAGCCCCGGCAAGCCGGTCTCCGTGCCCGCGGCCGGCCTCGAAGCGGCCTGGCGGCGCGACAGCGAGCGGATCGGCGAGCTGTTCGGCGGCCCCGGCGACCCGCTGCGCACGAAGAAGATCGAGACCTGGGCGGCGTACACCCGCGCCCGCAACGAGCTCGGGCGGGTCGAGCGGGCCTGGCAGGACCTGCTGGAGCGTCCCGGCGGCTCCTCCGGCGGCCCGAGCGCGGTGCAGGTGCGGGCCGAGCGCACGTACGCGGCCGCGCTGAGCCGCATCGACCGGATCGCCCGCGACCTGCAGTCGCTGGGGATCGACCCGGTGACGATGGACCTGCGCATCGCCGAGCTCACCGCGGAGTCGGTGAAGCTGCGCCCGCGGCTGCTCGGCGGCGGCCCGGTGCACTCCAGGCCGGTCGCGGAGCCGTACGACCCGCACGTGACGCTGCACAACGCCGACGGCTCCCCGTCGGACCTGCGGGTGGACATCCACTACGCCGGCGACGGCAGCGAGCGGCTGCGGGTCGTCGACGCCGGGACGTGCCGGTCCCGCGGTACACGGCCGCCGCGCACGGCGACGGCGGTTTCCAGATCACCGACCTGCAGCGGGGCGGGGAGTTCCGCCGGTACGACGGCGGCGGCCACCTGACGGAGGCCGGCCGCCCGCTGCAGGGGCTGGACGGGCGGGACCTCGGGCACCGGTTCGTGGTCGAGCGGGCCGGCGGCGGCGCGCACCACATCGAGATCACCGGCGGCGGCTACACCCAGGCCCCGTACGGCACCGGCTTCCAGGTCACCGACGGCGCCGGCGGCTTCCACCGCTTCGCCGGCGACGGCACCA
Source organism: Dactylosporangium sp. NPDC051485 (assembly GCF_040682015.1). NCBI lineage: Bacteria > Bacillati > Actinomycetota > Actinomycetes > Micromonosporales > Micromonosporaceae > Dactylosporangium > Dactylosporangium sp. NPDC051485. Next base: position 54,794 of record NZ_JBFAZW010000075.1, on the reverse strand, counting down.
CGCTCGCCCACGGGACCCCGGTCGCGGGGCACCCGAGCTGGCACCTGGTCGAGCAGCGCGGCGCCCCGCCGGCGATGGAGGTCGACGCCGGCTTCCGGGTCGGCCCGCACGCGGGCGCGTTCCAGGTCGACGACGTCGCCAACCCAGGGCGCTTCGAGCGCTTCGACCTGCGGGGCAACCCGACACAGACGGGCCGTCCCGTGCTCGACCCGGCCGGGCAGGACCTCACCGGCCGGACGTGGGTCACGCACGCCGACGGCACCCCGCCGCACGTCGAGGTACACGACCCGCAGTTGCAGGTGGCCGCGCACCCGGCCGGGCATCAGATCACCGATACCCGGCCGGGTGGCGGGTTCGTGCGGGTGGACGGCACCGGGCAGGTCGTGCAGACCGGCCGGCCGCTGACCGACGCGGCTGGTGCGGTGCTGCCGGGCCGGTTCGTCGTCACCCACGCCGGTGGCGGGGCGGCCACCTTCGAGGCCGGGGCCGGGTTCGCCGTGCACGCCGAGGCGGGCGGCGGCGTGCGGATCACCGACAGTGCCACCGGGACGTTCCACCGGTTCGACGCGGGCGGCACCGCGACGGCGTACGGGCGCCCGCTGCCGGGGCACCCGAACTGGTACCACGTCGACAACCACGGCGGCCCGCCCAGCCTCGAGGTGCCCGCCGGCTTCCAGGTCGCGCCGCATGCGGGCGCGTTCCAGGTCGACGACGTCGCCAACGCGGGCCGCTTCGAGCGCTTCGACCTGCGGGGCAACCCCACCCAGAGCGGCCGCCCGGTCCGAGACCCGGCGGGCCTGGACCTGCCCGGCCACAGCTGGGTCACGCACGCCGACGGCACCCCGCCGCACATCGAGGTCAGCGACCCGCAGCTGCAGGTGGCCGCGCACCCGGCCGGGCACCAGATCACCGACACCCGGCCCGGCGGCGGGTTCGTGCGGGTCGACGGCACCGGGCAGGTCGTGCAGACCGGCCGGCCGCTCACCGACGCGGCTGGTGCGGTGCTGCCGGGCCGGTTCGTCGTCAGCCACACCGGTGGCGGGGCGGCCACCTTCGAGGCCGGGGCCGGGTTCGCCGTGCACGCCGAGGCGGGCGGCGGCGCGCGGATCGTGGACACCGCCGGGCGGGGCGCGTTCCACCGCTTCGACGGGGCCGGCAACCTCACCCACACCGGAGTCCGGGCCGACGACATCGGCGGCCACGTCGACCGGGTGTTCGTCCAGCCCGCCGGGGGCGGCTGGCACGCCGAGAACGCGGCCGGCGCCCAGCTGCCGCACCTGCGGGTGCAGCGGCTGCCGGGCGGCGACTTCCGCGTCACCGACACCGGCGGGCTGCGCAACGGGGAGTACCGCGTCCACAACGCCGACGGCACGCTGCGCGAGCAGTCGTTCAACGTGCTGCGCGACGGCGCGCCGACCACCCGCCAGTTCGTGGTCGACGCGCCGGGCCGGACCTGGCATCTGGCCGACGGTGGCACACCGGTGGCGAACCCGGGGCCGTTCCAGCGCGGTGCCGCGGACCTCGGCGGGGCGGCGAACGGCAGGGTACGGCTCAAGACGGCCACCGGCGCGGAGATGTTCGACCGCCGCGCCATCCCGGGCACGACCCAGACCCTGGACGTGTTCCGCAGCGTCGGCGGGGTGCGCGGCGGCGCCCAGCGGCCGCAGTGGGCGAAGTTCGACCACGCCGGCAACCTCGTCGACCACGGCGTGCGGCGCTTCGACAACTCCGCGGTGGCGTGGCGCGACGTGAGCCACATCGGCACCCCGTCGCACTCGATCCGCCAGACCATCAGCCCCGGCGAGGTCATCGCCGTGCGCGACCCGCTCGGCCGCTGGACGTGGACCCGGCTCGACGCGCACGGCAACACCCTCGGCGGCGGCACCCGCGCCCTCGACCGCGACGGCGGCTGGACCGACCGGCTCCTTCCGCGGCCGGGCCAGGCCGTTGGGGACGTCGCCCAGCGCCAGCACGGGCCGTGGCACGGGCCGGACAACGCCGGGATGTACCGGGAGTACGGCCTCACCGGCGGCGCCCGCACCGATACCTGGCAGACGCACTCCCCGCACGGCAAGGACGCGGGCAAGCTGGAGAACCTGCCGGCGCCGGGCAACGCGACGCTGGAGACGGCCCGCTGGTCCGAGCAGCGGCCGCCGCACTGGGCCCGCCGGTTCCTCGCCGGGGTGCCGAGCGGCGTGTTCCACGCCCACGGCAACCAGTTCCTGCGCACCGACACGAGGTTCCAGGTGTTCACGTGGACCCGGACCGGCGGCGCGCTGGGCAACGCCGACGGGTTCCGGTTCGTGTCGATGAGCGACGCCGTGTACGACGTCGGCCGCAACGGGCGGTTCGTGCGGTACATCGGCAAGCTCGAGCACGGCAACACGCTCAAGGTCGGCGACGACCTGGTGCCGCTGCCGGCCGGCGCGCACCTGACGCCGGGCCGGGTGCCCTGGACGGAGGGCGCCGGGAACCTCTCCGGCCACCGAGTGTTCTTCCCCCGCGGCAGCCGCGCGGACGGCCGGGTCTGGGAGGACCGCTTCGCCGCCCATCCGGCGCCGGGCGGCGACTGGTACACCTTCGGCGCCGGCGCCGGGCAGTTCCGCGTCGCCCGCGCCGGGTTCGAGGACGGCTCGATCCGCGAGTTCCAGCGCCCGCCGGCGATCCCCGCCCCGGGCGGTGCCCGGGGCGGCGGCAGCGCCGCGCGTTTCGACGCCTTCGAGGGCGCCGGCAACCCGTGGACGCAGCGCAACATCCACGGCATCATCGTGGGCCGCCGCGACGACTTCCCCACCAACGCCCCGGGCGGCGGGACGGTCCACGTCGAGGCGCACGGCCCGCAGTCGCGGGGCTGGAAGAGCGTGCTGGGCAAGGACGCCCGCTCCGACACCCGCCGGTGGACGTGGACGGACGGCACGAACAGCGGCAGCCGCGACTGGGGCCGCAACTTCAACGGCCCGCACACGACGTTCGACGACTCGTTCCGCGACCTGCAGACGATCAACGGCGCGAACGTGCTGGTCCGGGAGCGGCGGATGCTCGACGGCGGCGCGTACGTCGACGCGTGGCGGGTCGACAACGCCGCCGGCGGACACCACTGGGAGTGGCGCCGCGTCGACAAGTTCGGCAACGTCACCGCCCCCGGCGGCGCGACCCGGGAATGGTGGAACCCGCGCCTGCCCGGCGGCGGCAGCGGATGGCAGGGCGAGTGGTTCTCCGGCGCCACCCGGTTCCGCGACGTCACGCCCTCACCCGGCGGGCCGGTCCTCGTCCGCGACATCCCGCAGGCCAACATCGACGCGGGCCTGCGGCGGGTGCGCGAGTACGGCGCCGGCGGCGACCGCAGCGTGTGGAAGGAGTTCGACATGGGCGGCGTCGTGCGCGAGCGCACCTCGTTGCCCGGCGGCAACTTCCTGGAGAAGGACGCGTGGCGCGGCCAGTGGCGGCAGTACGACGGGGTCGGCAACGTGCTGGCCCGCCGCGACGACGCCGGCTGGGTGTACGTCCCCGGCGCCGGCCGCGGCCTGGACCTCGCCGGCCGGGAGCTGGACTACCGCGGCTGGGCCTCGCAGATCCGCGGCTGGAACCGGCGCATCCGGGAGGGCAACCGGATGGCGTGGGGCGGCGAGCTCCCGGGCGGCGCGTTCAGCGAGGCCAAGTACCGCTCCTACGCATCGCACCTGGCGCAGAAGGTGGCGCTGGAGTTCGCGCAGGAGTTCCTGCTGGAGTTCGCGGCGAACCTGGTGGTCAACGCGATCGTCGATGCCATCGCCGGCAAGCAGTTCAACGGCGACGACGTAACCAAGGCGCTCATGAACGCGGCGGTGGGCTCGGCGGTCAAGAGCGCGGTCGGCTCGGTGCTGCACGAGAACCGGCTCGGGCCGCTGCAGCGCACCGCCGACCTCAAGGCGGGCCTGGCCAACATCGACGGCGGCAAGGCCTGGTTCCGCAAGCCGCTCAACCACGACAAGCACTGGAGCAACGAGTGGGCCGGGAACGAGACGGCGACCCGCTGGCGGGGCGGCACCTATGACTTCGCGTTCAACGTCCCGGTCGCCGGGCTCACCGGCTTCGTCAACGGCGCCATGAACGCCTCGATCTTCGGCGTCACAAACGCCGACGGGCAGACGGTGTACCTGCACGGCGGTGCGGCCGCGATCGACGGCCTGATCGGCGCCGCGGCCGGCCTGACCGGCGCGGTCACCACGACGATCGGCAAGACGCTGTTCAACGCCGGCCTCGGCGGCCGGGCCTTCCACCGCCAGGGCCTGGCCGAGTTCGGCCTGCAGCTGCCGTGGAAGATCGCCGAGAAACTGGTGACCTCCCAGCTGTCCAAGGCGTTCCGGGTCAGCATCGACCCGTGGTACTTCCAAGCGGGAGGCGGCGCGTGACGGCACATCTCGTGGCGCCGGGCCGCCGGGGCGCGCACCAGGACCTGGCGGCGGGCGTGCGTGCCGCCGCGCCCGGCGACACGGTCCTCGTGGCCCCGGGCCGGTACACCGAGGCGCTGCGGCTGGAGCGGGCGGTGACGCTGCGGCCGGAGGCCGGGCCGGGCAGCGTCGAGCTCGCCCCGCCGGGCCCGGAGCCGGCGCTGACGGTCGTGGCGGCGGACTGTTCGGTCTTCGGCTTCACGATCGCCGGCGACGAGCCGTCCCGGGTCCTGGTATCCATTGTGGACAACGGCGGTCTGGTCCTGCAGGACTCGCGGGTCCGCGGCGGGAGGGTCGAGGCCAAGGGCTCGGCCGCGCTGATCCTCGCCGGCGGCGCGATCGAGGGCGCCAAGGGCGCCGCGCTGCACCTGCTCGGGCCGGCCCGGGCGGAGGCGAGCGACGTGCGCATCGGCGGCGGCGCCGGCATCGTGCTCGCCGGCGACGCGCAGTTCGCCGCCACCCGGCTGCGCCTGGACGCCACCGACGGCTCGGCGATCCGGGTGCGAGGCACGGCCCGGCTCAGCCTCACCGACTGCCGCATCGACCGGGCCGGGCGCAGCGGGCTGCTGCTGGAGGACGCCGCGACCGCCCTGGCCGAGCAGAGCAGCATCGTCGGCGCCGGTTCCGCGGCCGTGCAGGTCAACGGGGCGGCCCGGGTGCGGCTGACCGAGTGCCGGATCACCGGCCCGGGCGCCAGCGGGCTGGTCGTCGCCGACGACGCCGAGCTCGTCGCCGAGGACTGCACCGTGCGCGACGCCGGCGCCAACGCGCTGCTCGTCACCGGCACGGCCCGGGCCCTGCTGACCGGCTGCCACCTCGTCGGCTCCGCGTACGGGACGGTGCACGGCGCCGGGTCGGCCCGGCTGAGGCTGGAGCGCTGCCGGGTGCTGCGCGGCGCCGAGCACGGGGTGCACGCCGCCGACCGGGCCGACGTCGAGCTCACCGGCTGCGACCTGGCGGAGCTGGCCATGAGTGGCGTGCACACGTCCGGCTCGGCGCGCCTGACCGCGCGGGACTGCCGCGTCGACGGCGCCGACATCGGGCTGCAGCTGGCCTCGGCCGAGGCGGCGACGATCAGCAACTGCACCGTGGTCCGCCCGGCTCGGGTCGGCTTCGAGGTGACCGGGGCCGGGGCGGCCACCCTGGCCGAGGTCGCGGTCCGCGACGCGGGCGCGGCCGGGATCGTCGTGGACAGCCCGGCCGAGGTCCGCATCGACGGCGCGACCGTCGCCGGGGGCGGCGGCTCGGGCCTGGTCGTGTGGACGGGCGCCCGGCCGGTGGTGTCGGGGCTGCGGGTGCACGGCGTGGCCAAGAACGGCCTCTACGTCGCCGACGACGCCGGGGGCTCGTACGCCGACTGCCGCATCACCGAGCCCGGCTTCACCGCCGTGCACGTCGGCGAGCGCAGCACGGCGACGTTCGACGAGCGGCCCGGAGCCGACGGTGCGGTACCGCTGCCGAAAACGGCCGGCGTGAGCGGCTCCGGCGAGCAGCCGCCGGCCGACCCGGAGCCGGCCGACGAGAGCCTCGACGATCTGCTCGGCGAGCTCGGCGTCCTGGTCGGCCTGGAGCGCGTCAAGCGCGACGTGCACACGCTGGTCAAGCTCATGCAGACGGTCCGGCTGCGCCAGGAGGCCGGGCTGCCGGCGCCGCCGCTGAGCCGCCACCTGGTCTTCGCCGGCAACCCCGGCACCGGCAAGACCACCGTGGCGCGCCTCTACGGGCGGCTGCTCAAGGCGCTGGGCCTGCTGCGCCGCGGTCACCTCGTGGAGGTCGACCGGTCCGCGCTCGTCGGCGAGTACGTTGGGCACACCGGCCCGAAGACCGCCGCCGCCGTCACCCGGGCGCTCGGCGGCGTGCTGTTCATCGACGAGGCGTACTCGCTCGTGCCCCGCTTCGGCGACGACTTCGGCCACGAGTCGATCGCCACGCTGGTGAAGATGATGGAGGACCACCGCGACGACGTCGTGGTCATCGTCGCCGGGTACCCGGACGAGATGACCCGCTTCGTCGGCGCGAACCCCGGCCTCGCCTCGCGGTTCACCCGCACGCTGCAGTTCGACGACTACGACACCCAGCAGCTGGTGCGGATCGTCGAGCACCAGGCGGGGGAGCACCGCTACGAGCTGACCGAGGCCGCCGCGAAGGGCCTCGCCGGCTACTTCGACGCCCTGCCGCGCGGTGAGGGCTTCGGCAACGGCCGCCTCGCGCGCCAGGTGTTCCAGGAGCTGACCGAGCGGCAGGCGCAGCGCGTCGCCGAGCTCGACGGCGCCGGCCCCGACGACCTCGTCCTGCTGCTGCCCGAGGACCTGCCTTCCATGAGGAGCGACCGTGCCCCCGTCCGATGACTCGTTCGCCGCCGCGTACGCCCGCAAGCCCGCGACCGTGTCCCGCGGCCTGCTGCCGCAACGGCGGGTGCTGGTCGCCGCCGCGGCGCTGGTGACGCTGGGGGTGCTGGTGGTGGTACCGCTGCAGCTGTATCGCCACCACCCCGGCCACCCGGTGGCCGCCGAAGCCCCGGCGGCCTACCCCGCGGCGGTGGACGTCCCGCAGCTCCCCGCGAGCAGCGCCGCCGCGCCGGGGCCCGCTTCCTCCGCACCGGCCCAGCCGGCAGCGGAGACCACCCAGGCGCCGCCGAAGCCGGCGATGACCACCACCGCGGCCTCGGCGGCACCGAAGACCACCGCCGCCACGACCAAGGCCGCGGCACCTCCAGCGCCGCCGACGATCCCGGGCCGCGCGATCGCCGGCCTGCAGTCGGGCCTGTGCCTGAGCGCCAATGCCGGCAAAGACGGCGCGGCCCTGACCATCGCCCGCTGCGACGGCTCCGCGGTCCAGCACTGGGAGGCGCTGTCCGACGGCACGATCCGCTCGGTCGGGCTGTGCATGGACGCCGCGTGGGGGTCGACCGACAGCCTGACCCAGATCCAGGTGGCGCTGTGCAGCGGGAAACCGGCCCAGCAGTGGCGGCTGAGCACCAGCAACAACAACCTCGTCGGCGTGCAGTCGAACAAGTGCGCGGACGTGTACCAGCAGGCAACCGCCCCGGGCAGCGCCGTGAAGCTGTACCCGTGCAACGGTCAGAGCAACCAGAAGTGGTACTGGAAGTAGCCGTGCCGCTCCGTCCATGTACTACGGCCCGGTCCTGCGACCTACGCACCGTCTGACCCTCGGTTGGGCGGCAGGGCGAGGCGGAAGAGGGTTTTCCAGACGCTGGCGGTCTGGTGGGCGAGGGAGCCGGTGTTGTACCGCAGCCCGAATCGTTCGCAGAGGTCGCGGACCTTCGGGGCGATCTCGGCGTAGCGGTTGCTGGGCAGGTCGGGGAACAAGTGGTGTTCGATCTGGTGGCTGAGGTTGCCGGACAGGAGGTGAAGCAGCGGGCCGCCGTCGATGTTGGACGAGCCCAGCAGTTGCCGCACGTACCACTCGCCCCGCGTCTCGTCGTCGAGTTGGTCTTCGGTGAACACTTCGGAGCCTTCGGGGAAGTGGCCGCAGAAGATGATCGTGTGTGACCACACGTTGCGGGCCACGTTCGCGAGGAGGTTGCCGAGCAGGGCCGGGATGCATGACGGTCCGGCCAGCAGCGGGAACGCCACGTAGTCCTTGACGACCTGACGGCGGGCCTTGCGCAGCACCCCGCGCAGCTGGGTCAGTGCCTCACCCCAGCGTTTCTCGCCGCGCCAGGCACGGTCCAGCTCGACGTCGTAGATGGCGATGCCCCACTCGAAGACGACAGCCAGCGCGGCGTTGTAGAGCGGCTGGGCGAGATAGATCGGGTGCCAGGGCTGCTCGGGACTGACGCGCATCGCGCTGTAGCCGATGTCGCGGTCCTTGCCCAGCACGTTGGTGTAGGTGTGGTGCACAACGTTGTGCGAGTGTTTCCACATGGTGGCCGGCGAGGCGTGGTCCCATTCCCAGGTGGTGGAGTGGATGTCGGGGTCGCGCATCCAGTCCCACTGACCGTGCAGGACGTTGTGGCCGATCTCCATGTTCTCCAGGATCTTGGCGACGGCCAGTGCCGCGGTGCCGGCCAGCCACGCCGGTGGCAGGATCGAGACCGTCAGCAGGGTGCGGCCGCCCGCCTCCAAGCCCCGCTGGACAGCGATGACCCGGCGGATGTAGCGGGCGTCGTGGTCGCCGAGGCTGGCGGCCACCTCGTCACGGATTCGGTCGAGCTCGCGGCCGATCTCCTTGATGTCGACGTCGGTGAGATGTTCGGGCGTAGGCATATTGGTGGGTCTCCCCCTAGACATCGATCTCGACGGGACCGGCCGCCGCGGTGACGCAGGTCTGGATGAGTTCGCCCTCGTCGCTGTGCTCGCGGCCGGTGCGCAGGTCGCGGACCCGGCCGGAGCGCAGCCGTACCACGCAGCTGTGGCAGATGCCCATGCGGCACCCGCTGGGCATGAGCACACCGGCGTGCTCGCCGACGGCCAGCAGTGGTGTGCTGCCGTCCGCATGCGCCGTGCGTCCACTCGCGGCGAACCTGACACGGCCGCCGGCACCGCCGGACACCCGGCCGGTCCGGAAGCGCTCGACCCGCAGGCGGTCGCCGACGCCGGCCCGCCGCCAGTGCCGCTGCGCGTCGTCGAGCATCCCGGCCGGGCCGCACGCCCACGCATGGCGTTCATGCCAGTCGGGGCAGATGTCACGGACCTGCGCCATCGTGATCCGGCCGCCGGTGCGGGTGTGCCGTTCGTACAATCGCAGGCTCTTGCATCCTGCGGCGAGTGTCCGCAGGTCCGGGCCGAAGATGACCTCCTCGGAGGTCGGTGCGGACAGCACCAGCACTACGTCCGGCATGCGATCCAGGGCGGCCAGGCTGTGCAGCATCGCCGCCACCGGCGTGACCCCGCTACCCGCGGTCAGGAACAACAGCCGTTGGGGTGTCGGTTCGGGTAGCACGAAGTCACCCTCGGCCGGGGTGAGGCGCACGATCGTCCCGGGCGTCACGCGGCGCACCAGGTATGGCGACACCAGCCCGTCCGGGGTGGCCTTGACGGTGATCGTAAGGCGCCCGTCGGGGCGGTGCGGTGACGAGGACAGCGAGAAGGGGCGCCAGTGCCGGACACCGTCGATGTCGACCCCCACCCGCACGTACTGACCGGCGCGGTGATCCGTCCAGCCGACCCCTGGACGGATCACCAGGCTCGCCGCGGAGGCGGTCTCCGGCCGCACCTCCTCGACCCGGCCACGCAGTCCCCGCAGCGACCACAGCGGATTGACCAGCCCGAGATAGTCATCGGGCAACAGCGGCGTGGTCAGCCAGGACACCGCGTCCAGCACACGCCGACGAACGGTCATCCCATGGCTCCGCCAGTTGGCGGTGGCCAAGGTGTCAGATGACGTCAACGGCACACCCCCTCAACGGCGCGCGGTCTACCCATGTGCACGGGGCGCTAACCTCCGCAACGCGGCGCGACCGGCTACAGCGCTTCGCCCGGCCGGCGACCGCGGCCGCCAACGGGCGAGGGCTACGAGCGAAGCCGTCGCGACCGGGCCGGTGGAACGTCGCCGGTGGGGAGGATGCCGAGGGCAAGCGCGGCGTGTACGGCATCGCGCCGGGTGTGGACCGCCAGCTTGCGATAGATCGACGCGACGTGGGTCTTCACGGTGTTCGGGGAGAGGTACAGCTCGTCGGCGATTTCGCGAATGGTTCGGTGTCCGGCGAGGCATCGCACGACCGAGATCTCACCCGGGCTCAGCAGACCGCCGACCGGCGGGGTGAGCTGGTTGAGGGTGGGGGCGAGCATGTGGTGGTTGGCGTGGAAGGGGTGCTGGAGTTGTTCGGGGTCGGCGAGGGCGATGGCCTGGCGTACCAGGCGTGTGGTGCGCTGCGTGTCGCCGGTGGTGTTCGCCCGGTGCGCCATGAGCAGGCGGAGCTCGACCTGGTGGAACAGCGAGATGTGCGGATCGTCGATGAGGGGCTGCAGCAGCAGGTCGATGCGGGCCTGCGGTTGCCGGGCGAGCAGGAGCTTCGCGGTGGTGATCGTGGCGGTCGATGCGGGGATGGCGGCAACGTCGGCACGCCAGCGCCGGTGGGCGTCGTGGAGCCGGCCGGTGGCGATGAGGAGTTCGACCCGCAGCACTCGTGCGGCCCATCGCGGGACCAGCAACGCGTCGTCGCCGTCGGCGATCAGCTGTTCGACGGTGTCCAACGCACCAGCATCGTCGTGCTGTTGCTGGCAGAGCAGCGCGGACTGGAACTGTTGGGCGGCGACGAGCGCCGGTACCGACTGCCACAGTTGGACCGCGAGCGCGTCGAGGTGCTGTACGGCCGCGTCGGGTGTGCCACGTTGGACGGCCACTTCGGCAAGGACCAGCCGCGCCCAGCCGTCGTCGTGGGAACCCACGAGGCCGTTCGCGCGAACGTCCTCGCCGAGGGCGTCGGCATGCCGGACGGCGTCGCGCAGCCGGCCGGTCATACGGGCGATGACGGCGTGCAGGCGCAGCATGGTGTAGCGCTGCAACGGACTGCGGCCGGTCGCCGCCGCGCCGGAGATCAGCGCGGCCTGCGCCGCTTCGTGGTCCCCGCTGCGTAAGGCGCGCCAGATGGGTTGCGCCGAGGGCTGGATCAGATCAGCGGGCCCCGCTGTCTCCCACCGGACGGCGGCCGCCGAGGGCCGGACCGTGGACGGCGGGTCTGCAGTGTTGTTGCTGAGACCGCGGTGCACGGCGAATGCGTGGGCGAGTGGTGCATCGTTGGCGAGCGATGACCAGGGGCCCGGAGCCGCCGCGGTGACCGCCGCCTGTGGCGTAACGTCGCTGATCTGCACGCCGTGTTGCTGCACGATCCTGATGGCCGACGACCGGTCGGCCGCGGCCAGCGCGTGGCGCAGCCCTTCGGCGGGCTGGCCGTGTGTGGTGTACCAGTCGGCGGCGGTGGCATGCAGGTGACGCGCGTGCGCGGGGGCATCCTCGCTGAGGGCGGTGTAGAGGGCGGCCCGCCAGAGCCGGTGGTAGCGGTACCAGGCGGACGTGTCGTCGAGGCGGGTGGCGAACATACCGTCGCGGGCGAGATCGGCCAGGACGACGGCGGCGTCGGTCCGGCCGGTGAGCGTGGTGAACAGGTCCGGGCGGACGGATTCGACCACGCTGGCGTCGCGCAGGGCTTGGCGGAGGTCGGCCGGATACCGGCCCAACACATCGCGCATCACGTATTCCGACAGCCCCGCGCCGGTGCGCAGCAGCTGCTCCAGGACGCCCTCCGGCTGATGCGGTTGCCCGCTCAGCGCCGCGGTCGCGACCACGAGACCCGCAGCCCACCCATCGGTGATGGCATACAGGCGTCTGCTGACGGCCGCGGGCAGGTCAAGCCCTCGCTGAACGCAGAGGGTGGCCGTTTCGGCGGCGGTGAAGGCCAGGTCACGCCCACGGAGTGCGCCGACCCGGGGGTGTGCCAGAGGATGCGGGGAGCCGTCCGGTGGGGCGTACCTGCCCAGCAGCACGACGTGCAGGCGGTCCTCGCCGGCGGCAAGCTGCCGTACCTCGGCCAGGAAGCCGGTGCCGACGACCGTCTCGGTGCCGTCCAGCACCACGATCACCGAGCCGCCGGCGTGTTCAGGGATGCCCTCATGCAGCGCCTGGGCAAGTTCGGCCGTGTTGAGCGGCCACGACGGCCACCACGAAGGTGACCATAGTGGCGCCTGCCACCATCGGGCGGTGATGGACGCGGCGAGGTCCACAAACACCGAGCGGCGCCCCGCGCCGACCGCTTCGATCCAGTCCACGACGAGGTCGGTCTTGCCTGCGCCGGCCGGAGCGTAGACCGTTGTGATCGAGTTCCCGCCTGGCGCGGCCAACGCCGCGTGCAGCCGGGTCCGGCGCAGATGCCGTGACGCGTTCGCCGCGGTGGTCTGATCACCGGCGGCGGTCGCAGGTGAGGACACATAACCGACCATCATGACCCTCTGGGTGACGTCGAATCCGTGACTTACGGAATTCGCCACCAGGGTCCGAGGTGACATCCGACGATACCGTAACCCCGTCGGCCGTTCCAGCCCAGCCGGCGAAGCGGCCGCGCAGGCCCGGTCACCCAGGCTGGGTGACGGTGCGGCACGACCGCGACAGCTTCAGGCGTTGCAGTTCGCGCGGCTGTGACGTGCGCGGGGCCTGATGCGAAGACCGGCCGGCGGGCAGGCTTGTGTCGGGGTGCCGTCGCGGTGCGTCAGGTAGTGGTGAGGTCGGGAAGGCTGCCCAGGTCGGTGACCACGAGGCGGGCGACGTCGCTGAGCCGCCGGTTGGTCCGCCGGGCGTAGGCCCGGAGCAACTCGAACGCGGCATCGACGGAGACGTGGTGTGCCTGCGCGATGGCGCCCTTGGCCTGCTCGATGACGATCCGGCTGTTCAACGCCCCTTGGAGTTGTTCGGTGAGGATCTCGCCGCGGTGGATCGTCCGTTCCTGCAGCAGGCCGATCGCGGCGACGTCGGCCAGTGCCTGCACGATCTGTACGTCGGCGTCGTCGAGCGTGGTGCTGCCGGTGCCGAAGACGCCCATCGCGCCGATGACGTCGCTACGCAGCCGCAGCGGAAAGGCATGTACGGAGCGGAACCCGGCGGCCGTGGCGTAGGGCGCGAACCGCGGCCAGCGGGCCCGTGCGGAGCGCAGATCGGCGTTGACGACCGGTTCGGCGGCGCGGAACGCGTCCAGGCAGGGGCCGTCCTGCCACTGCAGCTGGAAGAGCTCCAGCAGCTTGGTCGTCTCGTCCGAGGCGGCCATGAACCGCAGCCGGTTCTGCTCATCGGCCAGCAGCAGACCCACGGTGGCGGTGTCGATGAGCCCGGCGGCGCGGTCGGCGAGCATCTGCAGGAACTCGATCAGGTCGAACTCGTCGACGAGGGTGTCGGCGACCTCGACGAAGATCCGCGCCAGGCGTTGCTCGGATACGGTGGTCATGACAGCTTCCCGGCCTTCCTGCGATCGTCGTCGCGGTGGTCCATGCGGTGGTCATGCGTGGTCGGTGTCGAACCGCAGGCGGCGGGCGACGATGTCCGAGGCCACCTCGCCCAACGGCCGGTTCATGGCGTAGGCGTAGGCCCGGATCCACACCAGGGCATCGCCGAGGGGGATGCCCAACTGGACCATGACCATGCCCTGGGCCTGGAACAGCTCGGCGCGGTGCTCGAACACCTCGTCGAACTCGCCGCCGCCGGCCCGTTCCTGACCGTCCAGCAGCGTCATCACCATCAGATCGGCGAACGTGAACGCATGACCCAGTTCCGCTCGGGACAACGAGCCGGGGCGGGTGCGGAACACGTCCAGGACCCCGAGGCGGGCCGCACCGATCTGCAACGGAAACGCGAACACTGCCCGGACCCCGGCGTCCCGGACCGCGGGCGTGTACATCGGCCATCGACTCGTTGCTCCATCTGCCAGATCGCTCACCAGAACCGGCCGGCCGGCCGCGAAGGCGTCGATGCAAGGGCCTTCGCCGAGGGTGAACTGCAGCTCCTCGATCCGCGCGGTGCGCGGGTCCGAGGCCGCGGCCATGCCGTGCACGCCGTCGCTGGCCATCACGCTCACCCCGGCTCCCGAGGCGGACAGCGCCTGCGCGACGTCGACGCAGACTCGCTCCAACAGCTCAACCACGCCGGCCGCTTTGCGCGACATCCCGGCGGCGCAGATGAGGCGTAGCGCTCGACGTACGAGCAATGATCGTGCCGATCGCGGCGGCCCAGGGCAACGGCTCACAACGTCGGGCTACCTGTCGGTAGCGTGTACGCATCCGCCGCGCCCTTCCGCAGACCGGCACTGCCGGCGCCAAGGCAGTCAGGCGCCGGGACCGGCGTCGTGTCGCTGACGCTACTCCCTGCTATGCACCGAGACAACGCGGGCAGCGCAGGCCGGTGGCATGAGACGTGGAGATGGGCAAGGGCAGCCGGTCCCGGTCTGCGATCCAGCGGCGGACGGGTCCACCTGCGGTGTTGCTATCGAAGCTTCCAACGATGCTGAGCGTTCGGCAGCGCATGAGATGCACCAGTCCCTCGTTCGGGTTCATGACCCGAAACCGACCTGGTACGCCTGACGTCGGTTCCCCGCGGCTGCGGCATTGGTCTTGTTCGTAACGATCACCGGGCGCTGCGCAGTACCGTTGAGACGCCGCGTCGTCGTGGCGACCTCACCGCCACCGGATCGGGCTGCGGCGTTCACGCGATCGCTACACGTTGCAGGGGACGGGCGAATCACCCGAGCCGAGGAGCGAAACCGCATGGAGTTCGACGTAACGGTCGAGAGCCCCAAAGGAACACGCAACAAGTACGAGATGGACAGCCACACCGGCAGGATCCGACTGGACCGCACCCTGTTCACCGCCACCCAGTACCCGGAGGACTACGGCTTCATCGAGCACACCCTCGGCGAGGACACCGACCCCCTCGATGCGCTCGTGCTGGTCCGGGAACCCACCTTCCCGGGCTGCCAGGTCCGCTGCCGGGCGTTCGGCATGTTCCGGATGCGCGACGCGAGAGGCCCGGACCCGAAGGTGCTCTGCGTCCCGATCGCCGACCCGCGCCTGGCATACCTGGTGGACCTGCCCGACCTGGAACTCTTCCATAAACTGGAGATCCAACACTTCTTCGAGATTTACCAGGATCTCGAACCGGGCAAGACCATCGATGCCGAGCACGGCGTCTGGGCCGACCGCACCGAGGCCGAAGCGGAGGTCACCCGATCACGCCGGCGTGCTGCCGTCCGCGAATCGGATTGAGCTTCCAAGCCTGCGGCCCGCCGGCGATGCCACCGGTCTCATCACGGCGGCTGACGGATTGTTACCCGGCCGGGAGCAGCTCGCTACCGAGGCAACAGCGGCGCGAACTTCGACGATGCCGACGTGCGGCTTGGTCCAGGGCGCCGATGCGGCGATCCTCCCTGCGAAGGTGGCTATTTCCCTCCGGGTACCTGGTCTTTGACCTCGTCGTAGCCGACCTTGGCGGGTGCCGCGGTCGGCGAGTAGATTACGCGGATCACGCCCGTCGGGAACGCCTCCGTCGCCGTCATGCTCAGGTGGTACGGCGCGTCGCCGTCGTCGAACAGCTTGCGGCCCTTACGCGCCGCCACCGGATGTACCAGCAGGCGCAGCTCGTCCACCAGCCCCGCGGCGAGCAGTTGCTGCACCACGGAGATCGACCCGGGGATGAGGATGCCTCTGATGCCGGCATCGGCCTTGAGCGAGGTGACGGCATCGAGCAGATCGCCCTTGATCAGCTCGGAGTTGCGCCAGGAGAACTCCAGCGGCTGGCGCGAGACGACCACCTTGCGCATGTCCCCGAGTTGCTTGGCGAACGGTGCGTCGTCCCCACCCGCAGCCTCGCGGCCGGGCCAGGCTCCGGCGAAGCTGTCGTAGGTCTCGCGGCCGATGAGCAGCACATCAGCGGTGTCATAGTCCTCGCCGACGGCGCGGCCCATGTGCTCGTCGAAGTACGGGAAGTGCCACTCGGGGTCGATCTCAGCCACACCGTCGGCCGAGATGAACAGCGTGGAGATGACCTTTGCCATCGCAGTGATCCCTTCGAATCAGGTGCTGTCGGTAGGTAGACCGACGCAGCATCCCAAACTTATCGGCCGGCCACAGATCTATCCCGACGGAGAGCCGGCATTTCGAACGTGGAGATCTATCGACGTCGCCGAAGTCGTTGTCGGGGTCGCGTCACAATGCCAGGCGCGCGGGGCACGGTCGGACGTAAACCGCTCAGGCGTTGAGGTACGCCAGGACGGCCCGGACCCTCCGGTTGTCGTCGTCGGAGGGTGGCAGGTCCAGCTTGGTGAGGATGTTGTTGATGTGCTTGCTCACGGCCTTCTCCGTGATGCCGAGCTTGGCGGCGATCGCGGAGTTGGAGCGGCCCTCGGCCATCTCGCCGAGCACCTCGCGCTCCCGGCCGGTGAGCACCGCCAGCGGCTCGCGGCGGGCGAGCAGTTGCGAGATCACTTCCGGATCCATGGCCGTGCCGCCGCCGGCCACGCGCCGCACGGCATCGACGAACTCGCCGATGTGGGACACCCGGTCCTTGAGCAGGTAGCCGACACCGCCGTGCGGGGTAGCAAGCAGTTCACGCGCGTAGAGCGGCTCGACGTGCTGGGAGAGCATCAGCATCGGCAGGCCGGGTATGCGGGTGCGGGCCGCGATCGCGGCCTGCAGTCCTTCGTCGGTGAAGGTCGGCGGCAATCGTACGTCGATGACCGCGACGTCGGGCTTGTGTCTGATGAGGGCGGGCAGCAGGGCCGGTCCGTTGTCGACCGCCACGACGACGTCGAAGTCGAATGCCTGCAGCAGCCGGGTCAGTCCGTCGCGGAGGAGGGCATGGTCCTCGGCAATGACAACGCGCACGGCAGCTCCATGGTGATGACGGTAGGCCCCGACGGTGGGCTCGACAGCGTCATGGTGCCGTCGAACGCGGCCAGGCGGCGCTCAATGCCGCGCAGGCCGGAGCCGTCCGCCGGGTTGGCGCCTCCGGTCCCGTCGTCGGTGACCACGATGGTCAGGACCCCGTTCGTGTGGCGCAGGATCACCGATCCGCGGTGGGCGTGACTGTGCCGGACCAGATTGGTCAGCGTCTCGGCGACGGCGAAGTACGCCGCGGACTCGACGGGCGTGTCTGGCCGGCCCGGCAGGTCGACCTCGACCGAGATGTCGACGGGCAGGCCGATCGCCAGCGCGCGGACGGCCCCGCCGAGACCGCGCTCGGCCAGCACCGGCGGGTGGATGCCGCGAACGAGGTGCCGCAGCTCGACCAACGCCGCACCGCTGGACTCGCGGGCCTCGGCGAGCAGCTTGTGGGCACCGGCCGGGTTGCGGTCGAGCAGCTCGTCGGCCAGGCCGATCACCATGCTCAGCGAGACGAGCCGGGCCTGGACGCCGTCGTGCAGGTCGCGCTCGATGCGGCGCAGCTCCGCGGCCTGGGCGTCCACCGTGTCGGCCCGGGTCACCGTCAGCTGCGTGACGCGCAACCGCAGCTGGGCCGTTTTCGTCGGCGCGAGGAACAGGTGCGCGAAGTGGGCATCGACGCGGCGCCACCAGGGCGCCACCGCAAGGCCGCCGGCGAGGATGACGGCGCCCTGCGGCACGCAGAGCAGACCCTCGGCGAACGAGTCGATGGACCAGCTGGCGCCGTAGCCGTACCAGCCGGTGCCGATCCAGATCCACAGCGGCGTCAGTGTCAGACCGGCGAGACCGTACAGCGGCACGAGCACACCGACCGCCCCCAGCCCGCACCCGACAACCGCACCCGGCGCGAGCCACGCGAGGTCGCGCCACGTGGCCGGGTCGGTCACCGTCCACCGGAAGCGCCGCCAGCCACCGGCCATGGCCCGCTCCGGCGCCGGATGGTACGGCCGGCTCACCAGCACGCCGGTCCGCGAGGCGCGCCTGCGCTCCAGATCGGCGCGCATCCGGACCAGACTCATCGTCCACGGCACCAGGGCCAGGCCGAGGAACGGCACCGGTGTCAGGGCCAGCACGGCAATGGACAGCGCCAGCAGCGGCAGGTTGGTGAGCGCCAGACCGACCGCCGCCAGGCCGGACAGCACGCCGCGCGCGCCCCGGCCAGCCCATCGGCCCGACAGCGCGCCGGCCCCGGTCATGCCCACACGTCTCATTGTGCCAGCGGTGCCCGCGGCTCGGCGGTGGTGCTAGCACCCCCACGGCGGACAACCTGGCGCTCCTGACGAACTGCCCACCGCACGGTGTCATGAAGCAATGACGAGCACCACGACACCGCCGCGGGCGCCGGCGGGCAGTGACTTCGCGGTCCTGGCCCGCCGGATCAACCGCGAAGGGCTGATGGACCGCCGGCCCGCCTACTACGTCGCCCGGCTGAGCGTCGTCACGCTCATGCTGCTCGGCGGCTGGACCGCGTTCGTCATCATCGGATCGTCGTGGTGGCAACTGCTGACGGCCGCCTTCCTCGCCGTCACGTTCGCCCAGGTCGCGCTCGTGGCCCATGACCTGGCCCACCGCCAGGTGTTCCGCACCCGGCGGCCCAGCGAGTTCGCCGGACGGCTGGCCGGCAACCTCGCCATCGGCATGAGCTACGGCTGGTGGATGGACAAGCACACCCGCCACCACAACAACCCCAACCACGACGACCTCGACCCGGACGTCGCCCCCGAAGTCCTCATCTGGGCCAGCACATCGGCCCCGGGCCGGCGCGGACTGGCCGGCTTCATCACCCGGCACCAGGCGGCGCTGTTCTTCCCGCTCCTCACGCTGCTGGCCATCGACCTGAAGGTCTCCAGCGTCAAGGCGCTGCGCAACGGCGTGACGAAGCGCCGCGGCCTGGAGAGCGCGCTGCTCATCCTGCACGCCGCCGGCTACCTGGCGGCGCTGCTGATCGTCCTGTCCCCGCTGCAGGCCATCGCGTTCGTCCTCGTGCACCAGGCGCTGTTCGGCGTCTATCTGGGCATGACGTTCGCACCGAACCACAAGGGCATGCCGCACCCGGCCGGTGACGAGGACTTCCTGCGCAAGCAGGTGCTCACCTCCCGCAATGTGCGCGGCGGCTGGCTGACCGACGCAGCGCTCGGCGGCCTGAACTACCAGATCGAGCACCACCTCTTCCCCGGCATGCCGACACCCAACCTGCGCCGGGCCCAGCCCATCGTGCAGGCCTACTGCACAGCCATCGGCGTCCCGTACGAACAGACCAGCCTCGTCACTTCCTACCGGCAGGCCCTGCAACACCTGCACCAGGTGGGTGCACCGGCCCGCGCAGAACACGCCGCCCGCTGATCCCATTGGCAGCGCTCTGCACGCAAACCCCCACCAGGCAACACCCGGACAAGACCCACGCCGTACTCCGGCCTGAGCAACGGGTCGCGCTGGCACAGCGGCGGCGACCTCCGGCCGCGCGTTCATCCCCGCATCGACGCTGGCTGACGGCGCCGCGACGCCGAGAAGACCGCCGCCGCCAGCGTGGCGAGCAACGCGATGTTGCTGGTCAGCGGCAGGCGTTCGGTGATGCCGCTGTACTGCCGTGCCCCGAGCAGCCACACGGGCTGACCGGTGGGGACGAAGGTGCTGACGAACGCGGCGATGCCCAGCAGGCTCGCGGTGGAGCACGCTCGCACGGCGGTCGCCGTCCGGCACCACCGCGCATGCGTCCGGAAGCGGCGGGCCAGCAGGATGCCGGCCAGCGGGAGGCAGACGAAGCCGACCAGCGCGGCGTAGCGGTGCAGTGTGTCGTACCAGATCGGCGGCGTCCCCACCGGCGTCGGCGGGAAGATCGCGGCCACCACCAGCGCGACGCTCCAGACGCCGATCAGCATCCGCCCGAGCCGGCCGGCCGGTGCCTGGCAGTCGATCAGCGCGAAGATGATGCAGATCGATGCGAAGGACAGCATGACCATGCTGATGCCGACCAAACGCGCGCCCAGCGTCGTGAACATGAGTTCACTGAAGGTCGGGTGGATCAGGTCGATGCCGCTCGGCCGGCCGAGTTCGCTGGCGAGCGCGATGGCGACGGCGCACGCGATCCACAGCGAACCGGCGCCGGCGAGCGGCCGGGCGAGCCGGCTCGGGGATGTCGGGTCTGCATTTTCCATGCGCGAAAGCCTGGACATCGTGAGCCGTCATCCGCCTCAGCGCGCCGAACGATTGCCTGCCTCGTCCTCGCGGCCGATCGTCGGTAGGTCTGCGGAGCGATAGCGGAGGGCCGCCGCTTCCCCTAAGGTCTGGCCCTCAAGTTCTCCGGGGAACTTCACGATGCGCACCGGATCTTTGCCGGGCTAGCCTGCCCGGCATGGACAGTACGGCCGGCGGGCGCGGCATCGGCAGACTCCCGGGTCGGGTCTGGTCTGCGTTGTGCCACGTGCTGATCACGGGCCGGGACCGGGACCTCCCGCCGTCCGGCTGGGGGACCGCTGGGCGGCGCTACGCCCAGCGGACGCTGCTCGCGGTGGCCGTGGCGGCGCTGTTCGCGGGCGAGGTCAGTAACGGGTACCTGCACGACCACGCAGGCCCGGTAGTCGCGGTCGTCGTCCTGCTGCACATGACTCCGGTGTTCCTCATGCGGCGCTGGCCGTTCACGGCCTGGCGGCTCGCCGTCGTCGGCACCCTGCTGACGCTGGTCGTCGCTGCGATACTCACCGACGGGGGCCAGAGATACCAGCTCGGCACGCCCTGGACGCCCGGGATGCTGCTGTACCTCCCGGTCGTCATGATGACGGTCGCGCGCTGTCCCCAGCCCGGCGCGACGGCCGTCGCCGGGGTCAGCCTCCTGCTCGTCGTCCCGGCCGGGCTGGTGGTCGGCGCGGGGCCGCTGTCCGGGGCCGCGGTGTCGGGGATCCTGGCGGTGGGCGCCGCTACACTGGCCGGCCTGGGCCTCGGCCGGCAGGACCGGATGGAGCAGCAACTCGACGTGGTGAACCGGTCCGTGGCCGAGGAGCAGACCCGCCGGGCCGTGCTGGAGGAGCGGGCCCGCATCGTCGGTGAGCTACATGACATCGTCGCCCACCACCTGTCCCTCATCGCGGTGCGGACCGAGACCGCGCCGTACCGGCTCGCCGCGCTCCGGTCCGCGCCGAAGGATGATCCGGTACGGGCGGAGCTCGCCGCGATGGGCGACGCGACCCGGCAGGCCCTCAACGAAACCCGGCAGCTCCTCGGTGTACTGCGGCGTGACGAGGCCGAGTCCGACGACTTGGCCCCGCAGCCGGGCCTCAACGACGTCGAGGCCCTGGTGGCCGACGTACGCGCCGTCGGCGGGCCCGCGACACTCACGGTGCACGGGCACCCCCGCCCGGTGCCGCCCACCGTTGGCCTGGTCCTGTATCGGGTGGCGCAGGAGGCCCTGAGCAACGCACGGCGGCACTCGCCGGGCGCGCCGGTGCGGGTCGAACTGTGGTATGCGGTGGACCGGGTGCGGATAAGGGTCGAGAACTCGCCGCCGCCCCGGCCCGTCCGGTCGGCGGCGGGACCTGGGCTCGGCCTCGCGGGGATGCGGGAACGGATGGCCGTCGTGCGTGGCGAGCTGGCCGTCGAGCCACGACCCGACGGAGGGTTCACCGTCGACGCCGCGGTGCCGGTCACCACCGCCCGGACCGGAGCGCCGGCACTATGGTGACGCGGGTGTTCGTCGCCGACGATCAGGCCATGGTGCGGGAGGGATTCACCTACCTGCTCGACGCCCAGCCGGACCTGTCGGTCGTCGGGACCGCCGGCGACGGCCTGGATGCGTTGGCGACGATCGCGGAGCTACGCGAGCGGGGCGAGGGGCCGGACGTGGTGATCATGGACATCCGGATGCCGAAGCTGGACGGGCTCGAGGCGACCCGGCGACTGCTCGAGGAACCGCATCCGGCCGACGGAACCGAACAGCCGCCGCGAGTGCTCGTGCTGACGACCTTCCACCTCGACAGATACGTCTACCAGGCGCTGCGGGCCGGCGCGAGCGGATTCCTCCTCAAGGACGCCACGGCGACCGAACTCGTCACAGCTGTCCAGGTCGTCGCCGCAGGCGACTGTCTGCTGGCCCCAGCGGTGACCCGGCGGCTCATCGCCGACTTCGTCCGGGCCGACCGGTCGGCGCCGCCCGTCAGGCCGCAACGGCTGGCCGACCTCACCACGCGGGAGACGGAGGTCCTCGCCCTCGTCGCCCGGGGCCTCACCAACGCCGACATCGCGGTGGACCTGTTCGTTTCGGAGCACACGGTCAAGACCCATGTCGCGCACATCCTGGGCAAGCTGAGCCTGCGGGACAGAGTCCAGGCTGTCGTCCTGGCGTACGAGACCGGCCTCGTCACGCCTGTCCGGACGAGCGGGCCCGCTGAGCGATCCGACACGTCTGCGTGACGCGAAGACCACGGTCCGCAGGAGGCGGCCCTCAGGAAGCTTCGAGCGGAATGAACCGGCGGCGTCGCCGGTCAGCCGGACGGCTACGTTACGGTGAACTCGATCTGCCCCTCGTTGTCGGCACCGGCGTCCAGCGTCTTGTCGTTGAGTACCTCGGTGGCCGTCTGGTCCAGGAACAGGCGGGCGCCGGACGCCTCCACGACCGCGTCGCCCTGCGCCGGGCTGGACGCCAGGCTCAGCCGCAGCGACCCGCGGGTTTCGTCGGCGGCGATGCGCAGGCCGCCGCCCTCCGGTGCCCCGGGCTGGGCGGCAAGGCTCTGGATGGCCATCACTGCATTGTCGGTCAGCAAAACCATGACGACGTTGCTCCTCCGGATTTGGCAGCAATACGAGCAGATGTGGTGGCGATACGAGGCGCAGCTTCGCGGCTGTGCAGCCGGCCTTCCACTCCGGGACCGCGGATGCGATGGCGGTCCGCCCTACCAGCCCAGACTTGCGCGGATTGCCGGATGTGTCAAACGCAGGTGCGAGTGAAACTGCGTGCTGCCATTGCGGGGCCCCTCCTGGAGCCCATGTTCGAAGGGCCGATCATGCCGATGGAGTGACATCCGCGTGGATTACCCGTCTGGTAACGGAGGACCTGTTCGGGCCTGCACGTCCGGTTCGCTGCAGGTCGTCGCCGGCAACGAGTACAGGGCGTCCTGCACGGAAGTAGCCGGGGCCGGCCGGTCAGGGCCGGGCGATCAGGACCGGGCTGGCGGCGTACTGCAGGACCTGTCCGGCGGTGCCGCCGAGGCGCAGCTGCGCGAAGCCGCCCTGGCCGCGTGCCCCGACCGCAAGCATGACGGCGTTGCGGGCCGCGGCGAGCAGCACCTCGGCCGGCTTGCCGGGCGCCGCCCGCAGCTCGACCCGGATGTGCGGGTACTTCGCCTGCCAGGGGTTCACCTCGGCGCCGAGCTCGTCGAACGCCGTCGCGGCCGGATCCGCGCCGCCCCCGTGCTCGTGGTAGGCGCGGATGGCCAGCAGGGGCAGGTGCCGGGCGGCGGCCTGCTGGAAGGCCAGCTGGAGCGCGAAGTGCGCCGGGCCGGAGCCGTCGGCGCCGACCACGATCGGGCCGTGGGACGGCAGCAGTGAGTCGGCGCGAGCCCAGCGTTGGGCGTGGTGCACGACGAGCACCGGGCAGTCGGCGTAGGCGGCGAGGTGGAAGCTGACCGAGCCCAGCAGCAGCGCCGGGAATCCGCCGGTGCCGCGGCCGCCGACGACGATCTGCGTGGCCTGCCGGGACTCCTCGAGCAGGACCCGGGCCGGGGTGCCCGGCCGGGTGACGGGGGTGACCTGCAGCCCCGGCTGCCAGTGGCGGGCCTCGGCGGCGGCGTCCAGCGCGATCTGCCCGGTGGCCCGGTCGTCCGGTTGCGGCTCCGGGGCGTCGAGGGCGTGGGTGACCTGGAGCGGCCGGCCGAGCCGGGCGGCCTCGTCGGCGGCCCAGCGGACCGCGCCGGCAGCGGCCAGCGAGCCGTCCGCCCCGACGACGACCGGGTACCGGTCGGTATCCATGGCGACCTCCGTCGGCGAGCGTGCGGAACAACGTGCACTTCCAACGGTGCACCGCCGGACCGGACGCGGACAGGTCCGCCGGCCGCGCCGTGCCGGGATCGGCAGATGCGACCGAACGTGGTCCGGCCCGGCGGTGGTGGGTAGTGAACGGCTGAGGACGACGGAGGGGGCGGATCGTGACCCAGGTTTCGCAGTACCAGGACATCGCCGCACACCCGGACATCGCCGAGGTGCGGCAGCGCTACGAGCGGGTCGCCGCGAGCGGGCAGGCGGTCGTCATCGACGGGCTGGTGTTGCTGGCCGGTGGCTGGCTGGCCATCTCGCCGTGGGTGGTGGGCTTCAGGGCGCACGCGCCGAACGTGACGGTCAACAACCTGGTCCTCGGAGCCATGATCGGCGCGATCGCGCTGGGGCTCACGATGGCGCCGGCGCGGATGTACCGGCTGACCTGGTCGATGGTCGCGATCGGGGGGTGGCTCATCGTCTCGCCGTACGTCATTCAGCGCTCGGTCAGCTCGGCGGGGATCGCCTGGACGAATGAGATCACCGGTGGCGTGACGGCGCTGCTGGGCCTCGGTGCGGCCGCGTTGCTGACGTCGGCGGACCGGCGGGCCGCGCCACGATCGGCCCGGTAGCGCGGCGACGCTCAGGCCACAGCCGCTGGCCGTCGACCGTTTTCGCCCACCCTCCGCGGCCGTGCCGTCGTGCCGGCGAGCGTGACGCCTGGGTGATCGGGTAGCTGGTGGCTGTGGTCGCATGGCTGGATCGTTACCAGCGCAGGCACTCCTGGCTGGGGTTCCCGATAGCGGTGAGCTACAAGTTCTTCGACGACCGCGGCCCGCACCTTGCCGCGATGGTGGCCTACTACGGCTTCGTCTCACTGTTCCCACTGGTGCTGCTGTTCCTCAGCGGGCTCGGCTTCTTCCTGGAGGCCTATCCGGGCCTGCGTGAGCAACTCGTGCAGACCGCGGTGGAGGACCTGCCGATCATCGGGCCACAGCTGCGGGAGAACGTCAGCGGGCTGCGCGGCAGCGGCACGCGCCTGGTGCTCAGCGCGCTGGGCGCGCTCTACGGCGGGCTCGGCGCGATGCAGGCCGCGCAGGCCGGCTTCAACAAGATCTACGGCATCCCGCGCACCGATCAGCCCAATCCGGTGCGGTCCCGGTTTCGCAGTCTCGGGCTGCTGCTGTTGCTGGGTAGCGCGGTGTTGCTGTCGGCCGTGGCCGGGACGTTCGTGGCGTTCGCCAATGCGTTCGTCGGACGGTTCGCGTCCGGCTTCTGGGTGTTCGGCTACCTGCTGCCGTTCGCCATCAACGCCGCACTGTTCACCGCGGCGATGCGGCTGCTGACGGCCACGAAGCTGCGCACCCGCCAGGTCATCATCGGAGCTTCGGTCGCCGCCGCCTCGTGGGCGATATTGCAGACCGAAGGCGCCCAGTTGCTCGCCGGCTGGCTGCAACGCGCCAGCGCGCTCTACGGCGCCTTCGGACTCGTGCTCGCTGCATTCGCCTGGATCTATCTCCAGTCGTTCGTGGTCATGCTGGCCGCCGAGATCAACATTGTCGCGGACCGCCGGCTGTGGCCCCGGGCCCTGCTCGCGCCGTTCGCCGACAGCGTCGAGCTGACCGAGGCCGACCGGCAGCTCTACACCATGTACGCCACCGCCGAGCGCTTCAAGAACTTCGAGGAGGTGCGGGTCGACTTCGGCCCGCCATCGCAGCGGTAGCGTGCTCGACCCGGCCGCAAGCCGGCCGCGGCGCGTCCGCGTGGCCGGCGGCCGCACGTGATGGTTCCAGCGGCGGCGAGGCGAGCGACCGGCGTGCCATGCTTGGGCTGTACGGCCATTGCGGCAAAGGAGGCGCCATGCCCGACTACGAGCCCGTGACCTCCCCGGACCAGCGCAAGCCGGGACATCCGCGTGCCGCCCGCCTCGGCGCGACCGTCATCGCGCTGGTCCTGGTCGCACTAATCTTCGGCAACGACAACGAGAACAGCATCGCCACGGTCTTTCTGAGCGTCGGCGCGGCGCTGCTGCTGGTCGTCGTGATCGGCGACTGGGTCCTGCGCCGCCACGGGTTGCACTGACCCGGCTCGGGTCAGGATCTTGGTGAACATTTACCAAGATCAGTGCCGAATGGGACATGACGTCCCATTTGCGGTACGGGCGGGGCCAGCCGTCCATTTCTGTGCAGAGCGTTCGCGCTATCTTGCCGACCCGCCCGAATTCGCCGCGACGCCGTTCCGCGTATCTGTTAAGACTCTGTACTATGCCGCTCGGGTGATCGATGTACTTCGTGGCATCAGGGAAGGGCCGGTGGCATGGCAGAACAGATCATGGTCGCCTTTGAGGGTGAGGGTTCCGGCGTTGACGACCTGTCCTGGGGCCAGCTGGACCTGTGGATGGCGATGCGGCGCCAGAACTCCTGGCTGCCCATGGGCGGTGCGGTGGCGCTGCCGGCCGGCACCGGCCTCGCCGACGTCGTGGAGAACCTCCGCTACCTGATGAGCCGTTATCAGTCGATGCGGACCCGGCTGCGCTTCGATGCCGACGGCCGGCCGTCCCAAGTGGTTTCCAGCTCGGGTGAGACTGCCCTGGAGGTCGTCGACGCGGGCGACGAGGACCCGGCGGAGCTCGCTGAGGCGATGCGGCGGCGGTACGAGGAGACCGACTACGACTTCGTGACGCAGTGGCCGCTGCGCATGGGCGTGGTGCTGCGGGCCGGGCTGCCGACGCACATGGTCATCATCATGTGTCACCTGGTCACCGACGGTTCTGGCGCCGCGCTGATGATCGCCGAGCTCGACTCCCGGGAAACCGCGCCGGTCAAGGGAATGCAGCCGCTGGAGCAGGCCCGGTGGCAGCGTTCGCCGGCCGGTGTCCGGCAGAACGAGGCATCGCTGCGCTATTGGGAGCGGCTGCTGCGGACCATCCCGGCGCGCCGGTTCGCCGGCTCGGACGACCGGCGCCAGCCTCGCCATTGGCGGGGCGAGTTCAGATCCCTGGCGCTGCAACTGGCGACGCAGGCGATCGCCGACCGGGCCGGTGTGGACGCCTCGCCGGTGCTGATGGCCGTCTACGCGGTGGCGCTGCACCGGATGACCGGGATCAACCCGGTGGTGTTCCGGCCTACGGTGAACAACCGATTCCGCCCTGGGCTCGCCGACGTGGTGTGCACCGTTGCCGAAAGCGGCCTGTGCGCGCTGGACGTTGCGGGGGTGCCCTTCCAGGAGGCACTGACGCGGACCCGGCGGGCGGTGATGGCGGCGTACAAGCACGCCTACTTCCATCCGGTACACCTGGACGACCTGATCGCGAGCGTGGCCCAGGACCGGGGCCCGGACTTCGACCTCGGCTGCTTCTACAACGACCGCCGCATCACCACGCGAGCAGGCTCGAGCGGCCCGACACCGACGCCGGCACAGATTCGCGAGGCGCTCGGCGACAGCCCCACCACGTTCCGCTGGACGATCCGGCAGGATGATCCCTTCGAGCGGCTGTTCGTCCACATCGACGACGTCCAGGACGTCATGCAGATCACCCTGTTCATGGACACCCATTTCGTCTCGCCCGGCGACGCGGAGGCGTTCCTGTACGGGATGGAAGAGGTCGCCGTCGAGGCCGCGCTCGACCTGGTACCTCATCCGAGCTGAAGCAGTCCCGCAGGCGGGTGCCGCCGGCGACGAACGAGTCGCGCAACACGCACGACGGGCTGATGACCGCGGACGGCGTCTGCGCGGATGTTCACCGCGCAGCCGGCCGGCCACCAGGACGACCGGGTCGACTGCCGGACGTGCGGACGCTGCGCGGCACCCTCGACCACGGGCCGGGTCGGCCGACCCGGGGGCGACCTTCAACGGATCCGCGGTGCGCTCCATGATCGAGACAGGGCCGTCCGCCGCGTCGAGCCCGGATCGAAATGCGTGTGAGCCGGGCCGGGGGCCGCGCTACAGTGGCGGCATGACGATCAGGCGTACCGTCGCCGCGGCCGCGCGAGCTTACCGCTCGCCGGACGCCGCGGCCTGATCTCCTCTCCGCTTCAGCCGGCGACCGGAAACGGTCCGCCGGCCTTTTCGTGTGCCGTGGTCCGCGCTTCCGGTCCGTCCCGAAAGGGTTCCCGACATGGATTCGACCTGGTCGACCCGGCAGGTGCTGAGCACCTTCCTCGACTTCTACCGGGAGCGCGGCCACGCGCTGCTCGACGACGCCACACTGATTCCGCCGCCGGGCGATCCGGTGCTGTTCACGAGCGCGGGGATGCATCCGCTCACGCCATACCTGGAGGGCCGGGCGCACCCGCTGGGCCGGCGGCTCACCGGCGTGCAGCGCTGCCTGCGGACCACCGACCTCGACGAGATCGGCGACGACACCCACCTGACCATGTTCCAGATGCTCGGGTCGTGGTCCCTCGGCGACTACGGCGGCACGCAGAGCCTACGGTGGGGCTACGAGCTGCTGCGCGACGGCTTCGGGATCCCGGCCGGACGCCTGCACGTCACCGTGCTCGACGGCGATCGCGACACGTGCGAGACCTGGCAGCGCCTCGGTGTGCCGATCGAGGCCCTCGGCGAGGACGACAACTGGTGGTCCAACGGGCCGAGCGGCCCGTGCGGCCCGGACTCCGAGATCTTCGTGTGGACCGGCGACGGGCCGCCGACCGGCACACCGTCGAGCGACCGGCGCTGGAGCGAGGTGTGGAACCACGTGATGATGCGCTACCGCCGCCATCCCGACGGCACGCTCGGCCCGCTGCGGCAACCGGGCATCGACACCGGCATGGGGCTGGAGCGCATGGCGATGGTGCTGCAGGGCCGCTCGACGGTGTTCGACATCGACGTCTTCGAGCCGTGGCGGCGCAGCGTGTCGTCGCTGTGGTCGCCGTCGCGGCTGGTCTACGACCACCTCCGCGCCTCGGTGGTCGTCATCGGCGACGGCGTACACCCGTCGAACACCGGACGGGGCTACGTCCTGCGCCGGCTGATCCGCCGGACGCTGAGCACCCTGTGGCGGGTCGACCCGTCCCGGACCCTCGCGGACCTGCCGGTCGAGCCGATCGGGTCCACGGTGGAGCATCACGGCCTCACTGTGGACCCGCGCTACGTGCTCGACGTGCTGCTGTACGAGGAGCGCCGGTTCGCCGCGCTGCTGCGCCGGGGCAGGCCGCTCGTCGAGCGGCTCGTGGCGCGGGGACCGCTCACCGACGACGACCTGCACTACCTGCACGACACCCACGGCATCCCCCCGGACCTCGTCGAGGAAATGCTCACCGCCGGGCGGGAGTGAACGGCGTCGGGCGAGCGGCAGCTGGTGCGCCCGGACGGGACGCCGAGCGCGGATTCGCCGTCGCTGAGCCGGGCGGTGTGGCGGTTGCTCGCCACGCGCGTGTACCGCAACCTGCGTCTCGTGCACGACGTCCCGGACGGCTTCGAGCTGCTCGACGACGGCTACGGCATCGACGCGTGGCCGGACGTGCCGCTCTCCCTCAGCGGTTGATCACGCCCCGGTGCCCGCACGGGCCGGTTCGGCAACCTGGATAACGGCCGGCCGGGCGGCCGGTCGCGGGCGCTGCCTATGCTGGCGACCGCGATCGTGCCGTCGGGCGCGTGGCGGCGATGTGGGGGTTATGGCGTGGATCGGCCTGCTGGTGTGCCGGTGGAGGCGCAGTTCGCCGAGGGGTGGGAGGTGTACCCGTCGGGTCCGCGGTGGCCGGCGTGGGTGGCCGGGTCGTGGGATGGTGGCGAACGCTCCGGCACATGGCGGGTGTGGCGGCCGGACGGGTCGTTGCTGGAGGAGAGCGAGTGGCGGGCCGGCAAGCGTCGCGGGGCGTACCGGCGGTTCCACGACGACGGTTCGCCGGCGGTGTCCTGCGAGTACGCCGATGACGTGGTGGTGTTCGCGCACGGGTATCGGACGGACAACCCGAGCCGTGATCCGTTCTCGTTCGACGGGTGCGCGGCGGCGATCCGGAGCATTCGCAACGACTACGACGGGGACGTGTTGGTACGGACCCGCTGCTACGCGGCGGACGGCGGCGAGCTGACCATTGCCGGTGAACCGATGCCGCCCCGACCGGCCGGGGTGCCGGAGATCGCCAACCTCTACCCGAACGGGCTCTGGGCGATGGTGCGGCGGCGCGGCGGCGAGCTGCACGGGGTGGCCCGGCATTGGAACGCCGACGGGACGCCGCACATGATTGCCTACAATCGGGCCGGCCACGAGGTCGGACGCTGGGGGGACAAGCCGCTCGTCGAGGCGGCCCGGGACGGTGACGCCGCCTCGGTCGAGCTGTGCCTGGCCGCCGGTCTGGGCCGTTCGCCGGGGGCGGCGCGGTACGTCGCGTACGAGGAGCTGCCGGAGCTGGCGCTGCGGCTCCTGCGGCGGGAACCGGCCAGCGCCGCGGAACCGGCCGTCGAGGATGAACCGCCCGGTCCGCCGCCGGCCGGCGCGCCCGGCGACGCGATATGGGTGGCGGGCCTACGCGCATACGTCGTCGGCGACGTCGACGAGGGGACCGGTACCGCGATCGGGACCTGGCGAATCTGGGAGCAGAGCCGGTATTCGTCACACTACGAACACAGCTACGTCGAGGCCGACTTCGCCGACGGACGACGGGCCGAACGGCGCAGCTACTTCAGCAGTGGCGGACTGGTCAGATTGGAGCGTCGCGGGTCGGACGGCACGAAGCTGAAGCGCGCATGGGACCACCGTCACCGCCTCGACTCCGAGCGGGAGTGGGCCGCCGACGGCACTGAGACGCTCCGGCGGTTCCACGACAACGGTGTCGCCCGCATGGAGCGGACCACGCGGGACGATGCGTTCGTGGTCGAGAGCTGGTTCGACGAGTCAGGAACCCGCACCGCCGAGGTCACCCCGACCGACGCCACCGTCGACGGTCAACCGGTCGATTGGTGGCGGGCCCTGGACGCCACCGGCGCGGTCATCGCCGAGGGGCCGGTGGAGCCCGGCACCGGCGGCGGGCCGGTAGGGCAGTGGCGGCTGTTCGGCCCCGGCGGCACCGACCTCGGCGACGTGTCGTTCGAGGGCCTCGACCGGTTGGCGAACAACGCCAACCTCGGCCGTGTCGCCCATGCCCTGCGCGCCTGGCACGCGGCGCCGGCACCGCCCGAGCTCGCCGGCGCGGACGCGGTGGCGTGGGACGACCTCGACACGTTCCACGGCCGCGGGAGCCACCTGCCGTTCCTGCTCAAGGGACTGACCGTGGCGGACCCGCACGCCTTCTCCGTGGCCCTGGCCGTGCTGTCGAACCTGCTGTGGCACCAGCACACGGTCGCCGAGGCCACGGGCCCGGCGTTTCGGTACATGACCGCATTGGTCGACCGGGTCGCCACCGACGACGACCGGAAGCGGCTGCTGGACCTGCTGATGGGTATCGCCACCCGGGACGGCTCACCCGCCGCCGTACACCGCCTCAAACGCATCCACGCCAGCCTGCCCGGCGACGCGACAAACCACGGTGCGGAATGCGCCTACCACGAGGTGCTCACCAGCCTCGCCGACGCGGTACCGACCTGGACGAGGCTCGCCGCCCACCGGCGGGCCGGGTTGCGGCGCCGCGCGGTCACGCTGCTCGCCGCCGCACCGGGCGCGGCCGCCGCGGATGCGTTACGGGACCGGCTCGCGACCGAACCGAAGCGCAAGATCCGGGCGGCGATCCTGCTCGGCCTGGCGCTGCACGACAGCGGCCCGCAGACCCGGCAGGCCCTCCAACCGCACCTGCGCGGCGACGACCCACTGCTGCGGTTCTGCGCCGCGCTGACCTGGGTCCGCCAGCACCACACTCCCGCCGCCGACGGTGTGCGGGTGCTCGTTGACGCGCTGCGCGGCGACCTCGTGCCGACCGGCTACGGCAGCCTGTTCCTCGGCGAAGAACCGTTGACCGACGTCACCACCGCCCTCGCCCTGCTCCCGGCCGACCAGGCCGGCGCGCAGCTGACCGAACTGTGCGCGGTCCTCGACCAGGTCAACGCCGTTGATGCCGTGTCTGTCGCCAACGCGCTGCTGGACATCGTCTTTCCCACCGCGGCGTACCAGGAGGGCGACCCCCTCACCGACCCACAGCGCACCGTCATCCGCGCCATCGCCGAGAGTGCCAACGTGTGGACGTTCGACGTCAACCTGTCCGGGGTCCTCGGCCGTAACGGGCTACCGAACCACCCCGACGAGTTGCACGCCCTGGCCGGCGCAGACTTGGCGTCCTGACCGGGCGTGCCCCATCGACAGATAGGTGGCGGGCAGGGCTGCCAGGTCGTTGCGGACGAGGACCGCGTCGGCGGTGGCCAGGGCGGGGGCGTCGTCGACGCCGTCACCGAGGACCGTGACCCGCTGGTTCTCGCGCTGGATGGCGCGGACCCGGTCGACCTTGTCGCCGGTGAGCAGCACCGGCGGGGTGTCAGCCGGGGCGGCGGTAGCCGGTGATGGGCCGGCCATCGAGTTTGGCCATGCGGACGTAGTCGCCCGTGGTGGGTGCGTGGACCATCCAGCCGCCGCCGACGTACATGCCCATGTGGTGCAGGTCGCTGTAGAAGAACACCAGGTCCCCGGGACGCAGGTCGGCCTTGGAGACCGGCTTGGCGTCGTCCCACTGCCACTTGGTGTAGTGCCGCAGCGTCACCCCGGCGGTGGCCCATGCGGCCAGGGTCAACCCGGAGCAGTCATAGCCCTTGGGGCCGGCCGCGCCCCAGATGTAGGGCTTGCCGATGAGCTCGCACGCCTTCTTTGCCGCGGTGCCGCCGGGCCCGCCGAGGTACTCGACCGGGCAGGCAACGGGCTTGAGGGTGCCGGTGGCGCCGCTGCTGCCGTACACCTGCTGGCGTAGCTTCTGCAACTCGGCGAGCTTGCCCTCGATCTGGGTCTTCTTCGCCGCCAGGTCGGCGTCCTGCGTCGCCTCCTGGGCGATGAGCGCGTCCAGTGCCTGCTTGTCGCCGGCGAGCTTGTCCCGGGCGGCGGCCACGCTCTGGATCTCGGCGCGTTCGTTGCGGGCGATCGCGTTGATGACCGCGAGCTGATCCAGCATGTCGGTCGGAGTGCCGCCGCCGAGCAGCACCTGCATGGTCGTGACCCGGCCGATCTTGTACTGCCGGACCGCGATATCGCTGATCTTGCCCATCGCCGCGTCGACCTGCGCCTGCAACGGCTGCAACTGCTGCTGCAGAGCCGCGGCCCTGGCCTGGTTGTCTTTGAGCTGGGTGTGCACCCGGTTGTACTGCTCGATGGTGGGCTCGAGCTGGTTCCACATCTCGTCGATCTGGGCTTCCAGCTCCGCCGGGGTCGGCTCGGCCTGCGCCGCCCCGGTGCCGGCCAGCAGCACCGCGACCGCGGTGAGCACCGCGATCGCGGCGCGTGCGGGGAGGTTGGTGGTCGGGACGCAGTGCGGGCGGCGTGGCGGCACGTGCGGCGGACTCCTTCTTCGCTACGGCCGCCTGGCGGGTTCGGGCCGCAACTGCGCTGTGCCGCGGATTGCGCGCCCGAGGGTCGCCGGGTCGGCACCGGGCGACCGCGTCGATCGGAGTTGATCGACGCCAGGTGCCCGGCCGCAGCAGACCTTACGCACTGTCTCCATCGAGCACAAGGCCATCTCCTACGGACAGTAGGAGATAAATGGCATTGATTTAGCTACATATTACCTGCTAGACTCGCTGGGCGAGCCCGTGTCGTGATGCTGGCAACGCGTTGCGTAGTCGATCGATGTGCGGCTTCTTCCAGCTAGCTGGCCTTGGCAGGGTGGTGGCCCTTGAGTAACGTCATGGCTCGCTTGGCCCGGTTCGTGCTCACCACAGGTGACGCCGGGGCAGGCCCGCTGAGTCGTGCATGCACGAGCCGGGGACCCACCGCACATCTGGGGTGAATCCGCGGGCCGACGGCCCGCGGTAGGGCGACCTTCGCGCCCGAATCCGTCAGCTAACCCGGTAGGCGGACGCGTAAGGAGATCTGCCTGTGCACAGCAGCCACCCCCTACAGCACCATGCCCGGCGCGCCGAGGGTATCCGCCGGCCGCGGACCACTGTGATCGCGTGCGCGCTGCTCGCCGCGGCGGCCGTGGCCGGCATCGTCCTCAGTCAGCTCAGCGATCCGCCGGCTGAGCGCACCGTCGCGGCGGGAGCCGTGCCGGCCACGCAACCGCCGAAGGCCGACGAGGCCGCGCCGCCGCTCGACAAGCCGGCGGCCGCCGCGCCGGCGACGATGCTCCTCAAGTACCAGTTCCAGTTGCAGCCGAACTACTACTTCTGCGGGCCGGCGGCCACCCGGATCGCGCTGACGGCGGCCGGTCACGCCGTCAGCCAGGACGAGGCCGCGGCCATGCTGGGCACCACCACCAGCGGGACGAACTCGGCCTTCGACACCACCCGCGTGCTCAACCGCGTGCTCGGGCACGGCAGTACGGTGTACCAGACCAGGGAGATCCCGGCCTACCCGGCAACGCCCGCGCAGGCCGCGCAGCTGCAGGCCGACGTGCTGGCCACGGTCGGCGGCGGACGGGCGATCGTCGCCAACATTGCGGGCCATGTGACCGACACCGCCGGTGCCGTGCACGCCTACGAGGGCGGTCACTACCTGACGGTCGTCGGATACCGCGACGGCGGCGGTGCGGTGAAGATCGCCGACCCGGCCGACCCGAGCGGGGACGGCACCTACTGGCTGAGCACTCCGAAGCTGGCCGACTGGATCTCCCAGCGTGGCTACTCGTATTGAGCACCGGCAGCGCCGATCGGCTGATGGCGGCCCGGCGGCGTCGTGGTGGCCGGACGTCCTGGGCCCGGCCCTGGCGTCCAGCGTCCTGGTCGTGGTCACGATGTGGGCTTCCGGTGGCGGCCTGCACGGCCTCGGCTCGCTGGCCGCCGGCGTCACGTCCGTCGGCCGGCTGACCGGGCTGGTCTCGGCCGATCTGCTGCTCATCCAGGTACTGCTGATGGCCCGGGTGCCGGTCCTGGAACGCGCCTACGGCCAGGACCGGCTGGCCGGCTGGCACCGGCGGATCGGATTCACCTCGTTCACCCTGATGCTCGCCCACCTCGTCTTGATCACCGTCGGCTACGCGCAAACCCTGCACCTGTCCCTGTTGCGCCAGGCCTGGGAGCTGGTTGCCAACTACCCGGGGATGCTGCTGGCGGCCGTGGGTACCGCGGCGCTGGTCCTGGTCACCGTCACCTCGATCCGGGCGGCGCGGCGCCGGCTGCGCTACGAGTCGTGGCACCTGCTGCACCTGTACGCCTATCTCGGCGTGGGCCTGGTCCTGCCGCACCAGTTGTGGACCGGCGCGGACTTCCTCGCCGCGCCGTTGGCCCGGCTGTACTGGTGGAGCGCCTACGGAGGTTGCGCCGGCGTGGTGCTTGCCTGCCGGCTCGGGCTGCCCGCCTGGCGCACGCTGCGGCACCGCATCGAGGTCGACCACGTCGTGGCCGAGGCGCCCGGGGTGTACTCGATTCACCTGCGCGGGCGGCGCCTGCAGCAACTGCCGGTCCGTGCCGGCCAGTTCTTCCAGTGGCGGTTCCTGTCCGGCCCGGGCTGGAGCCGCGCCCATCCGTACTCGCTGTCCGCTCCACCGGGCCCGGACCGGCTGCGCATCACCGTGAAGGCCCACGGCGACGGCGGCCGAGCCGTGGCCGGGCTGCGGCCCGGCACGAGGGCGGTCATCGAGGGCCCGTACGGCCGTCTCACCGCCGAGCGGCGCACCGCCCGTCGTGTCACGATGATCGCCGCCGGGGTGGGTGTCACCCCGCTGCGGGCGCTGCTGGAGGAGCTGCCCTACGCCGCGGGCGAGGCGACGTTGCTCTACCGTGCCGGGACCGAACCAGAGGTCCTGTTCCGCGACGAGCTCGACGATCTCGCCGCCACCCGCGGCGTGCGCGTGCGGTACCTGGTGGGCGCCCGCGCCGAGGACGGATCGTGGCTGCCGGCCGGATGGTCCAGCGCCTTGGACGAGCTGGTGCCCGGTGTCCGGCAGCACGACGTGTTCGTCTGCGGTCCGGATGCGTGGATGCAGGCGGTGGCCCGCGCCGCCCGGCAGGCGGGCGTGCGCGCCGACCGCATCCACCTCGAATGCTTCGCCTGGTAGCCCGGCTCGGAGGAGACGTTCCGCGTGCGCAGAATCACGCTCTGGCTGGCCGGCACGGCCGCGATGATCGTCCTGGTGTTCACCTACCGGACCTCAACCATGGGACCGGTCCGCCCGGTGCCCGCAGCCGCGGCACCGCAGCATGCCGACGCGACCACGGACCCTGGCAACCCTTCGCCGGGGCCGGACGCCACCGAGGCCGCGGCTGCGCCCAGCCCCGGCACCGTGACCCGGTCCGGCGCTGTCCTCGTCGTCAATGGCCCGGCCGTCGGTACCATCTGGGGTCCGGTCCAGGTCCAGGTCCGCATCGACGACGTCACCATCACCGATGTCACCGTGCTGCAGGCCCCCGGCGGGTTCTCCCGCGAACTCACCGCGCTCGCGGTGCCGCGGCTGCGCGCCCAGGCCCTGACGTCGCAGAGCGCCCGCATCGACGTGGTGTCCGGCGCAACCCAGACCAGCGAGAGCTACCGCACCTCGCTGCAGGCCGCACTCGACACCGCCCAGTTCCGGGTCACCCCGTGATCTCCTGCGCTGGCTAGGAGCAGCCCCGCGCGGGACTATGGGAACAGCGGTGACCGCTCGACCACGGCGGCGATCATCACCGGGACGGCCGGCAGCAGCAGGAAGAGGCCGGCGGCGGCGCGGGTCAGCGTGGCCGGGAGCGGCCGGGGCCGGTGCAGCAGCCGGTGCAGCCGTTCTGTCGCATCCCCGCCGTGGGCGGCCAGGAGCATCCCCGGGTCCGCTGCGCCGGGCCAGGTGGCGGACTGCCGGGCGCTGGCTTCGGCGAGCGCCACGAGCGCGCGGGCCAGCACGATCGGCGGGTTGGTGCGCACCGCGACGTCGTCGGCCCGCAGCTCGACGAGCCGGTGTACCTGCCGGACCGGGGCGGCGAAGCAGGACGCCCACGGAAACGCCTGGTCCAGCAGCCGCACCATGCGCAGCAGCCGGTAATGCCGGCCGGTGGCGTGCGCACGCTCGTGGGCGGCGACGGCATGCAGTTCCTCGCCGGTGAGGTGGTCGACGGCGGCCGAGGTGATGACCACGTCCCGTTCGCCGCCGCCGGGCAGCAGGTATGCCGCGGGCTGCTCGGCCGGCACCACCATCGCGCCGAGCTCCGGCAGCGGCCGGCCGGTGAGGCGCAGCAACCGGCGCATCCGGCGCCGCTGCCGCCGCTCGGCGCTGGTCAGCCGCCACCCGGCCAGTGTGACCCGGACGGTGATCAGGGCCAGCAGGCCGGCGCCGAGTCCCGCCGCGAGCTGTGCGACCGGTCCGTGCGCGCCGAGCAGCGCATCCAGGCAGATCTGCCAGGCTCGGCACACCAGGTCATGGGTGCGGTCCCAGTGCAGCATCGAGGACGCTCCAGCCAGAACGGCGCAGCCCAGCAGGGCGGTGCACCACATCTGCCAGGCGAAGATGCCAAGCCGCGGTGCCCGGGTCACCCATCCGGCGCGGGCCAGTCGCGGCCCGGCCATCCCGACCAGGATCGCGGCGTAGGCGGCCAGCACGAGCGGGGTCACGATCCGGCGATCTTCCGCTCGTAGGTGGTCAGCGCGGCTCGCAGCGCGGCCGCCTCATCGAGGGTCATCTGGCCGAGGAAGTGCAGCAGCGTTTGCTCCCGGTCGCCGCTGTCGGTCAGCGCCGCACGCATCAGCCCGGCCCCGTACTGCTCCCGGGTGGCGACCGCCGCGTAGACGTGTGCCCGGCCCTGCGGGGCCCGGCGCAGCCAGCCCTTGCGGTGCAGCTTGTCCATGACGGTGAGCACCGTCGTGTACGCCAGGTCGCGTTCCTCGGACAGGGCGGTGTGCACCTGCCGCACCGTGACCGGTCCGTCCGCTGCCCACAGCTGCAGCATCACGGCGGCCTCCAGGTCTCCGAACCCGTGCACCGACACCTCCCGGACGAGCGCCGGCGTACTCCCGGCCCCCCGATGCTACGGCGGCGCCCGCCGGCCTGGCGACCTCCCATCCGCACCGGCCATGGTCCCGGCGAAACCTCGCACGCTGCATCGGAGTGCGAACCAGACCGGTACGCCTTGCCCGATCTAGCGCGTCAACATGCGGCAGGTCGCGATCTGGTGTGACCAGGGCGGTAGGGCATCTCCTATCCAATATAGGAGGCACCTTCGGACGCTGCGGACAGGCTGCGGTCGGTAATCGATGCGTCGCGTGCCCTGGGTCCTGCCGGGTTGACACTGATACCCCCAGGGGGTAATTCTGTCCCGTGCAGATACCCATACCCCCTAGGGGCATAGAGGAGTGATGTGTGATGGCATCCCGATCCCGGAAGCGATGGGCGTTGGGGCTCATCGCCCTGGCCCAGTTCATGGTCATCATGGACACGTCGATCATCGGCGTGGCGCTGCCGCGCATGCGGCAGGATCTCGGGTTCTCGGCGGAGAACCTGTCGTGGGTGTTCAACGCCTACGTGGTGGCGTTCGGCGGGCTGCTGCTGCTCGGCGGCCGGCTGTCCGACCTGTTCGGCGCCCGGCGGGTCTTCGGCATCGGCTGGGTGATCCTGCTGGCCGGGTCCGCCGCCGCGGGCCTTGCCGACGGCGTCGCGGTGGAGCTGGCCGCGCGGGCGGTGCAGGGGGCCGGCGCGGCGCTCATCGCCCCGGCGGCCCTGACGCTGCTCATGACGCTGTTCGGTGCCGAGCCGAAGGAGCTGACCAGGGCGCTGGCGCTGTACGGCGCGGCGGCGCCGGCGGGTGGCACCGCCGGGGTGTTCCTCGGCGGCGTCATCACCGAGTACGCCAGCTGGCCGTGGGTGTTCTACCTCAACATCCCGATCGCCCTGCTGGTCCTGGTCGCGACGCCGGCGGTCATGCCGGCCGGTGCTGCCCGCCGTGGCTCGCTGGACCTGCTCGGAGCGCTCGCCGTGACCGCCGGGCTGGGTGCGGCCGTGTTCGCGGTCGTCCGCGCGCCGCAGGCCGGGTGGAGTTCCGGGCAGACGTGGCTGGTCCTGGCCGGCGCGGTGGCCGTGCTCGCCGCGTTCGTGGCGATCCAGGCCGCGCGCCGGGAGCCGCTGGTCCCGCTGTCGATCTTCCGGGCGCCGCAGCTGGCCGCGGCGAACGTCGTGCAGCTGCTGCTCGGCGCGGCGTGGATCCCGATGTGGTTCTACCTCAACCTGTACCTGCAGCAGGTTCTCGGCTACAGCGCCTTCCCGAGCGGCGCCGCGCTGCTGCCCATGACCGTCCTCATCATGGCCGGCATGATCACCGTCGCACCGCGGGCGATGGCCAGGTTCGGCCCGAAGGCCATGGTCGTCGCCGGGCTCGCGCTCCTGGCCGCGGGGCTGGGCTGGCTGGCGTTCGTCCGCCCCGCCGGCAGCTTCGCCGTCGACGTGCTGCCCGCTTCCCTCGTCGCCGCGCTGGGCATGTCCCTGGCGTTCATCCCGTCGCTGGGGACCGCGATCGGGGCCGCCCGGCCCGAGGAAGGCGGCCTCGCCTCCGGCATCGTCAACACGAGCTACCAGGTCGGCTCCGCGCTCGGCCTGGCCGCCATGACCGCGGTCGCCGCCGCAGCCGGCGCCGACCGCCTCGGCGATCTGCCCGCCCTGACCGGCGGTTACTCGGCCGCGTTCATCGGCGCCGCCATCGTGGCCGCCGCGGGCGCGATCGTCGCCGCCCTCACCCTGCGCACCCGTCCGCCGGCGCAGGTCGAGACGCCCGAGCCGGCGACTGCCATGCAGCCCTGAACGGTACCCCCAGGGGGTCTCGGCGGGTCCGGGGTCGGCGGCATCGCCGGCCCCGGCCAAGGCCGCCCGCGGCAACTGACCGTGGCGATGGTCGGCGACGGGGTCAACGACGCCCCGGCCCTGGCCCGTGCCGACGTCGGCATCGCCATCGGCGCCGGCACCGACGTCGCCATCGAGTCCGCCGGCGTCGTCCTGGCCTCCTCCGACCCGCGCGGCGTCACCGGCGTGATCCGGCTGTCCCGAGCCTCCTACCGCAAGATGATCCAGAACCTGGCGTGGGCGGCCGGATACAACATCATCGCCATTCCCCTCGCCGCCGGCGTGCTCGCCTGGGCCGGCATCACACTCAGCCCCGCCGTCGGCGCGGTGCTCATGTCCGCGTCCACCATCGTGGTGGCCCTCAACGCCCAGCTGCTGCGCCGGGTCCGCCTGAGCCCGGAGGCGGTGTGAGACGGGACGGTCAGCAGCCGGTCACCGGCGGCGGCGCCGGTTGGACCCCCAGGCGGCGAGACCGATCAGCGCGAGGACGAGCAGCGGCCACCAGAAACTCCCCCAGGTTCCCATGGCTCGATGCTACGTGGCAGCGACGGGATCTTCCGGCTCCTCGTACCGCCGCCGTACGGCTGACAGCGACAGCGCGGAAGTCCTCACCGCATAGGCGTGCCAAAACGGCCGCGCCAGCCGGGAGTACGTCATGCTTGGCCAGTGAGGCACCTGCGACGCACAGGTACCTCACTCGCGCCGATGACGGAAGGTGGCAGATGTACCAGCGCAAGAAGACTGCGGACGACGGCACCTCACATGAGTTGGGGTCCGTGCTCGATGACGCATTTGCGTTGGAGACGCTGCGAGACCTGGCCGAGGAGTTCTCCCAGTTCAGGCTGCGCTACAAGTTCGGGCTGGCCGAGGTCGAGACGAAGGTGAAGATCCTCGCCGAGGAACTGGTGCACAAGGGCCGGGACAACCCGATCGAGTACGTCAGCCCGCGGCTGAAAACGCTGGCCAGCATCAGCGCGAAGGCGGCGCGTATCGGCTGCGCGATGACGGTCGGGGAGGTGGGCGCCAACATCTACGACATCGCGGGCATCAGGATCGTGTGCAGCTTCGTCTCCGACGTCTACACGGTCGCGGACATGCTGACTGGGCAATCGGACGTGCGCCTCCTGCGGACGAAGGACTACATCGCCGTACCGAAGCCCAACGGCTACCGCAGCCTCCACTTGATCGTGGAGATCCCGGTGTTCCTGTCCGACCGCGTTGTCGCGATCCCGGTCGAGGTGCAGCTGCGCACGGTGGCGATGGACTTCTGGGCCAGCCTGGAACACAAGATCTACTACAAGTACGACCCGGACATCCCCGCCGCGCTACGCGACGAGCTCGTGGCCGCGGCCGACGACGCGGCCCGGCTGGACGAGCGGATGGAACGCCTGCATCGCCAGATTCATGGCCCGCATTGATGGCGACCACCGGCGCCGAAGCCAGCAGCCGCTGCTGTTGGTCGTAGGGCCGGACTATCCAGGTACGGGCGCATGCGCCTCGCGCCAGCGGCCGGGCGGCACGCCGTGGTGGCGACGGAAGGTCGCCGCGAACGCATTGGGTGAGGTGTAGCCAGTCCTGTGGGCGATCTGCTCCAGGGTGAGCTCGCCGGCCAGCAGGTAGTCCCGGGCCAGGGTCAGGCGCCAGTCCGTCAAGTACTGCATCGGGGTCTGTCCGAGCGCGCGCTCGAAGTTGCGGGCGAACGACGCGCGCGACATGGCTGTCAGGCGTGCGAGTTCCGGGACGGTCCAGCCGCGGTGTGGTGCTTCGTGCATCGCCCGGAGCGCCCGGCCGAGCCGGGGATCCCCGGCGGCGCGGTACCAACGTGGCGCGCTCGAGCTCTGCTCGTAGGACGCGCGCATGACAAGGACGAGGAGCACGTCGAGCAGCCGGTCGAGCACCGTCTGACTGCCGGGCGCCGACTCCTGGAGCTCCCGCGAGATCAGGGAGACGACACCGTGCACCTGGTCATGAGCGGACGGCCGGATGACCAGCACGGGCGGGAGCGCCTGGATGAGACTCCGACCGACGTCACCGGAGAGGCGGTAGGCGCCGCACAAGAAGACGGATGCGCCCGGATCGGCGGCATCAGCGTCTGCCGTGGCCGCCCAGAACTGTTCATGGCAGACGCATGTGCCGGGGTTCGGCTCGTCCGCGATGTGGTGGTCCCGCCCACCGACAACGACCGCGATGTCGCCCGGCAGCAGTCGCTCGGCCTCGGCTGCGTCGTCCCCCCAGAGCCATGCGTGGCCGCGCAGCACCGTGTGCAGCGAGAGCTGGATGGTGCCCGGCAAGGTCAACCCCCAGGGCGGGAAGGCCACGGAGCGCGCGAAGACCGCTCCCGACGCTCGAGCCCTCACGAGGTAGTCCTGCAACACATCCACAGGGTGAGCGTAACGCGTTGCATTCCGAGCGCAATACGCATTGGTAGGCGCATCGCGGTAGAGCATCGTAGACGCATGAGCGAATCGCAGCCCACGGTCCTCGTCCTCGGCGCGACCGGCAAGACCGGCTCCCGCGTCGTCTCCAACCTCCGAAGCCGCGCAATCGCGGTCCGGACGGCCGCGCGATCCGGCGCGGACGTCGCCTTCGACTGGAGCGGCCGCGGCACCTATGCCCCAGCGCTCGAGGCCGTCACCCGGGTCTATCTGGTGGCGCCCGTCCTGCGCACCGACTTTGCCGCGGACGTCTCGTCGTTCCTCGACGAGGCCGAGTCGGCCGGGGTCGAGCACGTGACCTTCCTCAGTGCGTACGGGATGGAGCACGCGCCGGAGCAGATCGCCACTCGCGCGGTCGAGCTGGACCTGATCAAGCGAAATCGACTGACCCACACCATCCTGCGCCCGGCGTGGTTCATGCAGAACTTCAGCGAGACCTTCCTCAAGCCGACGAACGGCGCCATCGTCGTACCCACTGGCGAAGGTGCCGAGGCATTCATCGACGTCGAAGACGTTTCGGCCGTCGCCGCGACCACACTGACCGCCCCGGCTGCGCACGCCCGCGCGGCGTACAGCCTGACGGGGCCGCAGGCCCTCACCGTTGCTGAGGCCGCCGCCATCATCAGCGAGGCCTCTGGCCACCCGCTCAGCCACCAGGACCTGGACCGCGAGACGTGGGTCGCAGGCGTGTTGGCGATGGGCGTTCCGGTAGAATACGGCGCCGTACTTCGCCAGTTGACCGAAACGATCGCGTCGGGCAATGGGGCGCGTCCCAACGATACCGTCGAGAAGATCACCGGCAACCCGGCGCGGACCTTCCGGGACTTTACGCACGCGAACGCCGCCGCATGGAGCGAGAGCCCGAAATGATCGACCACGTCTACATCTCGGTCACCGACATCGACACGGCATTGGCGTTCTACCGCGAAGCCCTCAGGCCCCTTGGCTGGAGCGAGTTCGGGACCTACCGGGCCTCCTCCGGGCCGGACAACGTGCCCGACCTCTTCGGCATCGGTGACGCCGCCTACGTCTCCGGCACCGGCGTCGGCTCGAGCATCTGGCTGCGGCAACGCAATGCCGGTGAGACGGGCCTCTACCTCGGCATCGTCTGTGACAGCAACGACGCTGTCGACGCGGCCTACGCCGCAGCCATCAGGGCCGGTGGCATCGACGAGGGACAGCCGGCCGAGCGCACCTACTTCGCACCCGGCTACTACGCCGCCAACGTCGCCGACGTCGACGGCAACCGGCTGGAGTTCGTGCACAAAGCGTGGAACCCCCCGCGTTAGGCAGGACGGGGCCCTGGCTGCGGGCTGGCCCTTGTTGACGGCGCCCGCATGCCCTCGCGTTTGCCGCTGGGCAGCGCCGCGACGGCGTGGTACCGGTGGCCGCTGCGCACCACAGCTCGGTGCGGCCGGTGAGCGTTGAGACCTCGAGAACCGGGTGGCGGGTCTGCGTCGCGCCTCGACACAATGACGTCATGGCTGATCCGCAGGCACTTACGATTCGCTTCAGCGCCGAAAGCGATGCCAGCCGGCTCGAGGAGTTGCAACGCGGAAGCTGGCTACCCAGGGTGACGCCAGCCGGTCCATACCGACCACGCAGCTTCTTCGATCACCACCGTCCCGAGGAGGTACTTGTCGCGGTCAGCGACGCCGTACCGATCGGATACCTCGTGGTGCGTCGCGCCTCGCAGATGGCGAGCCGCGCCCACGTGGCGTCCATCGAGGGGCTTGGCGTTGCCGCAGCCGCCCGGCGGCGCGGCGTCGCCGGCGCCCTCCTGCAGGCCGCCGAGCGCGTAGCAGCCGAGCGCGGGTTCACGCGCCTGACGCTGCACGTGTTGAGCTGCAACGTCGCCGCCCTTGCGCTGTATGCCCGGCACGGCTTCGAGACCGAAGGCGTGCTCCGCGGCGAGTTTCAGCTTCCCGTCGGTCCGGGCGGCGCAATGGCAAGCGTCGACGACATCCTGCTCGCCAAACGGGTGGCTTGAGCATCGCCTGGTGGTCCAGCGGCAGTGTGGTGAACTCGGGCACGAAGCGTTCGGTGAAGTCTTGGGCCAGGGCGGCCGGCGTTCTCGAATGGAGAGGCTGGGTAGGCGTCCTCCGGCAAGACTCGCCCGATTCTCACCCGGCTTGACGTTTTCCCATATCGGAAAATAAGGTGGCTGCCGTGGCACGAGCAGCGACGACGTCGGACGCGTTCAACGCGATCGCCGAGCCGCAGCGCCGGGACATCCTGGCGCTGCTGCGGGCGGGGGAGTGGCCGGTGACCGACCTGGCCCAGGAGCTGGGGATGAGCCTGCCGGGGGCGTCCAAGCATTTGCGGGTGCTCCGGGAGGTGGGGCTGGTGCGGGTCCGCGGGGCGGGCAAGCAGCGCCTCTACGGCCTGGACGCCCGCGGGCTGCGGCCGGTCCACGAGTGGATCGGCGGGTTCGAGCAGTTCTGGAACGAGAGTTTCGATCGGCTGGACGCCTACGTGCAGGACCTCAAGCAGACGCAGCAGGAGGAATGACCAATGGCGGGGGCAAGGCAAGCAACGGGGGCGGCCGACCGGGAGATCGTGATCTCCCGGGTCATCGACGCCCCGCGGGAGCTGGTGTTCGAGGTGTTCACCGAGGTGCGGCACCTGTCACGGTGGTGGGGTCCGGAGGGGTTCAGCACCACCACGCGGTCCTTCGAGTTCCGCGTCGGCGCAGTCTGGGACTTCGTCATGCATGGGCCGGACGGGACGGACTACTCCGAATGGATCACCTGGACCGAGATCGTCCCACCGGAGCGGATCGCGCTGCTGCACGGTGAGTCGCGGGACGACCCGAACGCCTTCGAGTCGGTCCTGACCTTCGAGCCCGACGGCAGGGCGACCCGGATCGTGATGCACACGGTGTTCCCCACCAAGGAGTTGCGCGACGACGCGGTCGAGAAGTA
Organism: Dactylosporangium sp. NPDC051485; assembly: GCF_040682015.1. Classification (NCBI taxonomy): domain Bacteria; kingdom Bacillati; phylum Actinomycetota; class Actinomycetes; order Micromonosporales; family Micromonosporaceae; genus Dactylosporangium; species Dactylosporangium sp. NPDC051485. The sequence continues at coordinate 9,862 of NZ_JBFAZW010000075.1, read as the reverse complement.
CCACGCGATCGAGGGCGGCCAGCAGACCCTGAGCAACCTGGCTGCCTACGTTGCCGAGATCGTTCTGAAGGGAGCGGAGGGCTGATGGCCGGCAAGGTGTTCTTCAGCGTGTCGATGTCGCTGGACGGGTTCATCGCGCCCGCGTCCCTCGGGGACCTGATGGGGCGGCAGTGGATGGAACTGCAGGCGTGGGTCTTCCCGCAGCGGTTCTTCCGGGAGAACCTGAAGCTTGGCGGGGGCGGTGAGGAGGGGCGCGACAACGACATCGTGCGGGAGACGTTCGAGCGCACCGGCGCGAGCGTCATGGGCAAGCGCATGTTCGACGCCGGCGAGCACGCGTGGCCGCAGGAGGCGCCGTTCCACACGCCGGTCTTTGTCGTGACGCACGAGCAGCGTGACCCCTGGGAGCGGCCGGGCGGGACCACGTTCCACTTCGTCAACGACGGCATCGAGCCCGCGCTCGACCGGGCCCGCGAGGCCGCCGGCGACCGCGACGTCCGCATCGCGGGCGGCGGCGCGACGATCCTGCAGTACCTGAACGCCGGCCTGGTCGACGAGTTCTCGATCGCGCTGTCGCCCGTGCTGTTCGGCTCCGGAATCCGCCTCTTCGACGGCGTGGACGCGTCCAGGATCGCGCTGGAGCTGGTCCGTTCGGAGCCGTCGTCGCGGGTGACGCACCTGACCTACGCCGTACACCCACGGTAACCGTGCCGCCGCTCCACCCTGGCGACCCGAGCGCCCACGCAGCGGGACCTTCATCCGGCGTTCCGGATCCATTGTCCGACAAAATGATCTTTGTTTCGGCAGCTCGTTGGCAATAGACCCCGTACCCACAGCGGATACGAGGAGTACGAGACATGCCAGACAACCCAAGCCGCCGCAGCCTTCTGCAGGGCCTCGGACTGTTGGGGGCCAGCGCGGCCGCGGGAACGGTCCTGTCCCCAGCCGGCGCGTACGGCGCTGACGAGGATGAGTCGGGCCGACAGCCCGATCCGCACGCACCCCGGTTCACGCTCGCGGTCATCCCCGACACGCAGTACCTGTTCGATGCGGATCGCGGCGACCCCGCGCCGCTCCGGGCAACCTTCCAGCACCTGGTGACGGCCCGCGCCCGGGAGAACATCGTCTTCACCGCGCATCTCGGCGACGTGGTGGAGAACAAGGCCGCGGCGGAACTGTCCCAGGCGGGCAAGGTGTTCGAGATCCTGGACCGGCAGCGGATGCCGTACAGCGTGCTGGCCGGCAACCACGACATCGACGACAAGAAGGACGACCAGCGCGGTCCCAGTCCCTACCTGGACGTGTTCGGACCAGCCCGGTACCGGAAGATGTCCACCTTCCGCGGCGCCACCCCGGACGGCTACAACACGTACCACATCTTCACCGCCGGCGGGTCGGGAGTGGCTGCTCTTCGCTCTCGACTGGCGCCCATCGGCGGGGACGCTCACCTGGGCCCGGGAGGTGCTCGCCGCACATCCGCAGCTGCCCGCGATCCTCACCACCCACGACCTCGCGTCGGCCGACAGCAACGGCCAGGCGCGGCTGTCCGGCAACGGCCAGCGGCTATGGGATTCGCTGATCAAGGAGCACGACCAGATCTTCCTGACCTTGAACGGTCACTACTGGCCGCCGGGCCGCACCGTGCTGCGCAACAACGCCGGGCACGATGTCCACGTCCACATCACCAACTACCAGGACCGCTACTACGGTGGCAGCGGCATGGTCCGCCTCTACCACTTCGACCTGGTGCGCAACACCATCGACGTCGAGACCTTCTCGCCCTGGATCCTCGACAAGGACCCGAGCCGGCGTAACGACCTGGAGCAGCAGGAGGTGGAACTGACCGACCCGGTGAACCGGTTCAGCGTGGCGATCGACTTCACGACGCGCTTCGCCGGCTTCGCGCCGGTCCCGCCGCGCGGACCCAGGCCGGTCAGCCAGCTGCTCGTCCCCGGCACCGTCGCGTACTGGCGCTTCGATGCGGCCGGCGCCGACGGCACCCCGGTCCCCGAGGGCGCGCAGATCGCCGACCTCTCCGGCCGCGGCAACCACCTGACCCGGGTCACCCTCCCGGGCAGCGACCAGACCGCGATGCGCGCCAGCGCTGAGCACCATCCCGACCAGCCGGCACACGGCAGCATCTTCCTCAACGGGAAGAAGCAGCCGGCGCGGGGAGCGTACCTGCGGACCGCGGACGACGCGGCGCTCAACCGGCTGACGTTCGCCTCCGGATACACCATCGAGGCGTTCGTCAAGCTACCGGCGGACGTACGAGCCACGAAGCACGCATGGATGAGCCTGCTGTGCCGGATGGGCAGCGGCCAGAACGCGGGCAAGACCGGCGACGATCCGGCCGAGCCGCTCGCGACCCTCAGCCTCTCCGACGGCATGGCACTGCAATGGGCGGTCTTCCCGCTCAACCAGAACGGCATCTCGACCAACTGGGGTCACGAGATGCGGGCCGGGGAGTGGTTCCACGCCGCCGTCGTCAATGACGGCCGGACCACCACCATGTACGTCAACGGCGCGAAACTGCTGCGCAACCCGTCCACCCCGGCCAACGGGCTGGCCACCAGCAACCAGCCGTGGCTGCTCGGGGCGTACCACTACGACCAGATCATCGAGCAGGGCTTCTACGGCTGGCTCGGGGACATCCGCATCGTGGACCGGCCGCTGCCGGTCCGCCAGTTCATGCGCGCCTGACGGATAAGACACGGTGGCCGGGCGCGGGACAGGCCCGCGCCCGGCCGGGCGAGGCTAGGAGCGCCGGCCGTCGCGGCGCGGGCGGACCAGGGTGAACGTGTCCACGGCGGTCAGCTCGCCGAACGGTCCGGACACCGAGTAGTAGGTGACCTCCATGCGGGTGGCGTCGCCGGGGTGGTTGCCCGGGTCGACCGTGAACGCCGCGAAGCCGTACGGGTTGGTCTTGTCGCGGTTCGCCGACCAGGGGGCATCCTCCTGGACGTAGATCGGCGGGCGCTTGCCGTTGCTGCCGACCGGGCCGACGCCGGTGATGACGCGGCACTGCGCCGGGTCGAAGAACAGCGCGTTGGACGGGGCCGAGGTGCCGCCGCCGCCCAGCACCACGTGGACGGTTCCCTTGCTGGTGTCCGAGACCGACTTGTCGGTGCTGACCGGGATCGGGGTCAAGGTGTCGTTGGACTGCGCGCCGCGGATCGGGAACGAGCGCTCGTAGTGGTGCTCGTGGCCGCAGACGACGAGGTCGACGCCGTACTTGTCGAACAGCGGCACCCACTCCTCGCGAATGCCCCGGTCGGCGCCGTTGAACTTGTCGACGGTGGAGATGACGACCTGGTGCATGACCACGACGATCCAGTCGATGTCCCGGTTGGCCCGGGTCCGCGACAGCTCCGCCTCCAGCCAGCGCTTCTGCGCGCCGCCGGAGTAGCCGCGCACGTAGGAGTTGCCGCCGTCCTGGTACGCGACGTCATCGTTGTTGAGGCTGATGAAGCGCACCGAGCCGACGGTGAACGCGTACCACAGGCCACGGGTCTCGTCGTCGCTGCCCGCGTCGGGCAGGCTGAAATATGACTGGTACGCCCCGTAGCCGATCGGCCCGTTGCCCAGCTCGTTCTCGTGGTTGCCGGCGGCGGGCATCCACGGCCGGAAGCGCGCCGAGCGGCTGTTGTTGATGAACCAGTCCGACCAGGTGCGGACCCGGTTGTCGGAGATGTTGGCGTAGCACAGGTCGCCGTTGACGAGGTGCAGCAGCGGCGCGATGCGCTCGACGCCGGCCACGACGTCGCCCGCGGCCGGCGAGCCGAGGTTGTCGTTGACCCAGATCGGCGAGGTCGCCCCGGCCGGGGTGATCTGCTTGCCCATCGTCGGCGTGCCCTGGTCGCCGAAGCTGGTGAAGGTGAAGCGGGCGCGACCGCGGGGGGCCGTGCGGAAGAAGCCCGGCATCGGGGTGCCGCCGTCGTGGACCGCGGCGTACGCGTACTCGGTGTCGGGACGCAGGTTGTGGAGCCGGGCGTGATGGATGAGCACCTCGCTGCCGGACTTGGCGTCGGTGTAGTGCACGGTGTCGGCCTGGACGGCCCGCCCGTACCCGCCGGAGAGCGTGCCGACGTGCACCTTGGCGCCGGTGACCGACGTGGGCGTCGTCCACGACACGACCATCTCGCGCGTCGGGTCCGCGCCGAACGTCAGATGCACGCCGTGTACCTCAGGCGCGCCGGTCTTCCCCGGCTGGCGCCAGAACAGCGGCGTCCCGTCGTTCGCGAACGCGGTCCCGCCCGACAGCAGCGCGCCCCCGCCTGCCGCCATGGCCGCGGCCCCGCCGATCCCGGCGAACAGCCCCCGCCGCGAGACCTGGCCGGCCTTCTCGACGGACTCGGTCGACATATGTTGATCTGAAGTCATGTGGCCATGCTGTCGACGCCCGGGTGACTCGCACCGCCGACTCCAGGTAAACAACCGGTGACCACCGGCTGCCGATCCGCGTCGTGGTTCGCCAGCCACCGTTCGGGATCATGCGTCATGGGCGCTGCTGCGACGCTACGGTTCCGGCGAGCGGGATGGGGCGAGTCGGGCGGTGGGCGCGGCGTGGACGTCCAGCAGGTCGAGAATGGCGTTGGCGGCCATCTGCTACGGCGCGATCACCGCGACACGTGCAGTGCTGCCAGCAATGGTGGCCGCCGGCACCGGAACACTGCTGTACACCACCGGCGCATCGTCGGTCACACCTGCGCCGGTGTTCGTCAGCGCAGGCATGGCGGGCGCGGCCCTACGCAATGGGCCCTCACCCTCAACGGCGCGGCATGAGCACACCGAAGCCGTTCCGCATCGACATCCCGCAGGTCGACCTCGATGAGCTGCGGCACCGGCTGACCAGTACCCGCTGGCCCGACGAACTGCCGGGCGTCGGCTGGGAGTACGGCGTCAGCAAGAACTACCTCACCGGGCTGGTCGAGCACTGGCGCACCGGGTCCGATCCGGCGCCGGCGGGCAGGTGCTGCCCAGCACAGCAGCCAGCGAGTGACGAACGCGAGGCGTTCACCTGGGCGCCCGGCCCTTGGCGGTCGCTTCGCGTACCGCCGGGACGATCTCGTTGGCCCAGCGGCCAAGGGAGACGGTATCCGGCGTGCCGCCGCTGGGGGAGAAGAGCATGAAGCCAGACGCGTCGTGCTGCAGTACGGCCTCGGTCAGTTCCTCGACCCACTGGTCGGTGGAGCCGCCGATCCAGCGGCTGTCGCGGCCGCGAGTGGCGGCGAGCGGTCGGTCGGCGATGCGGCCCGGCAAGTTGAAGACCGTGCGGATATCGGCGGGATCTCGGCCCGCGGCGGCTGCCGCCGCGTCGATGATCGGCCGGGACTGCCGGTACCGCTCGCTGCGCCAATCGGCGGCGTGCCCGGGGATCCAGCCGTCGGCCGCCCGGCCCGTGGCGGCCAGCGACTTTGGCCCGTTCGAGCCCGTCCACACGGGCAGCGCGGCGACCGGCGCCGGCTCGATCTGGTCCACCCGGTAGTGGCGGCCCCGGTGCGTGACCGGTGGACCGCCGCCCGACAGCATCTTCACCAGGACGATCGCCTCTTCGAAGGCGTCGACGGCGTCGGCCGGCGACAGGGGCGGCACGCCCATGGCGGAGATGCGGTCCCAGATGCCGCCCGCGCCCATGCCGAGGACGATGCGGCCGCCCGACAGCGCCGATAGCGATGTCACGGTGCGGGCAAGCATTGGCGCGGGCCGGGTCGGCAGGTTGGTGACGTTGGCGAAGCCCGCGAGACGCTGTGTGTGCCCGAGGACGAATCCGATGGCTGCGTACGCGTCCAGGCGCCCGCCGAGGTACGGATGGTCCGACAACGAGAACATGTCGAGTCCGTCCCGGTCGGCCTGCCTGGCCATGCGCAGCAGCTCCGGCCCGTCGTCGATGCCGGTGTGTGCACCGAAGCCGAACACGACGTCAGGTATGGACATGCTCATGCCCTTTCATGTGAGTGCCGGGTCGCCACGCTGTTGTGACCCTCAGGCGGCGGTCGGGCCGAACTGCTCGGTGAAGCGGCCCGTGAACAGGTCGGCGCCCTTGTACTGGGAGACCGTCGCGGCCGGGACGATCGCCGGGCCGTCCGGTGTGGGCAGTTGACCGACGCCGCCGCGCGGTCCGAGCGGGAGCAAGATCATGGGGTGGGGGAGGGGCTGATAGGTTGCCGTGGGCTGCTCGCCGTGCAGCTGGGCGGTGATGTTCTGCGCCGCGATCTGCGCATGCTGCATCGCGTACCCGGCCATCTTGGCCTCCGCGATGTCGGTGAGGTCGCCGATCGCGTAGACGTGGTCGTGCCCGCCGACGTTGAGGGTCTCGGTGACCGGGACCTGGCCTTGCGCGTTGAGCGTGGTGAGCCTGCCGTCGGTGAGGTAGTCGCTGTTGGTCCGTACGCCGTGGGCGCGGAACCAGATGTCGGCGGTGATCTCCGCGCCGTCGGTGGTGGTGACGGTGAAGGTTGCGGTCCGGCCGGCCTCGGTGTCCGGATCTGCGCGCAGGCCGGCGCCCAGCTGGAGCCGGATGTCCAGTTCGTCGAGCTGGCGGTGTAGGTCCTCGCGCAGTTCCGGCTCGAAACCGGCGACGAGGTGGCCAGCCGGGTCCCCGATGACCACGACCGTACGACCCATGATGTCAGCCTCCAAGACAGGGTTGCGCTCGACGGCGTCGAGCGCCTCTCCCCGACTGTCGCGGGCGCGCACGGCGCCAGGAAGGCCGGATCGAGGCTGGTAGCGACAGGGACACCATCCGGGCGGCCGGCGCTGCTACGTTCGGATGGTGAGCGACAACGAGCTCGGGTTGTTCCTGCGCGTACATCGGGAAGCGGTCACCCCGGCCGAGGCGGGCCTGCCCGCAGGGCCACGCCGGCGCGCGCCCGGGCTGCGCCGCTCCGAGGTGGCCGCGCTCGCCGGTGTCAGTGTGGAATACGTCACGCGGCTCGAACAGGGACGCGATCGCCGGCCGTCTCCGCAGGTGCTCTCCGCGCTCGCTGACGCGCTACGGCTGACCTCCGGTGAGCGTGCTCACCTGCACCGCCTCACCAAGGCGGCCGATCCCGGCTTCAACTGCCGCGGCGGCGCCGCCCCGGCACGCGTTGTGCGGCCGACGGTGCAGGCCCTGCTCGACCGTCTTGGCCCGACCCCGGCCGTGCTGCTCAACCAGCTCAGCGACATCCTTGCGCACACCGTCGGCTACGAACGGCTGGCCAGACCGATCGGCCTGCTGGACGGCACGCCACCCAATCTCGCCCGGTACGTTTTCACCGACAGCCGGGCGCGTAGCGCCTACCTGGACTGGGACCACGTCGCCGACGAACAGGTCGCCGCGCTCAAGCAAGGCCCATTCCGGGCAGACCCGTACGTCGCCGCCCTGGCTGACGAACTGGTCCTCGCCGCCGGCGACATTTTCACGCAACGAACCCGCACCGTTCCCGCGATGGCGAAAGCCAGCGGCGTCGTCCGGCTCGCCCATCCGGACGCGGGCACGCTCCGCCTCGCCTACGAGATCCTCGATCTGCCCGCCGACGACGACCAGCGCCTCATCGTCTACCTTCCCGCCGACGCGGCGACGTCCGCCGCGCTCGAACGCCTCAACAGCCGTCGATCACCGGGCCTACGCTTGGCGGTCGGTTGAGGCCGGTTGTCCGCTTCTTTCGCGGCTCAGGCGAACAGCGGCAGGCTCGCGGCGTGGTCCACCGGCGGGGCGGCCTCGACCGCATCGAGTTGCTCGAACACGCGGGCCGTGACCTCGTCGGGGGTGCCGATGCCGTCGACGCTCACGAGGATGCCGCGCTCGGCGTAGCCGTCCACGACGGGCCTGGTCATCTCGTGGTAGAGCCGCAGGCGCCGGCGGATCACCGGCTCGGTGTCGTCGACGCGGTGCTCGCGGGCGGCCCGAGTGAGCATCCGGCGTACCGCCTCCTCGTCATCGACGCGCAGGTGCAGCACGGCGTGGGCGGTCATGCCCAGCTCGGCCGCGGTCCGGTAGGCCGCGCGGGCCTGGGCGCGGGTGCGCGGGTAGCCGTCGAGCACGTACCCGACGCCGGCCGCCTTCGCGTCGGCCAGCGCCTCGCGCACCATGTCCCGCACGACCCGGTCCGGCACCGGCCGGCCCGCATCGAGGCTGGCGCGCACCGCGCGGCCGAGCGGCGTGCCCCGCTCGACGTGGCTCCGCAGCAGCGCGCCCATGGCGATGTGCGGTGCGCCGAAACGTGCCGCGATCCGGGCCGCCTGCGTACCCTTCCCGGCCCCCGGTGGCGCGATCATCACCAGCCGCATGATCGGACTCTCCTCACGCTCTGACCGGCACCGTCGTGGGTGCCCCCTGCATACTGCTGCGCCCCGCCGTCCGCGACATGCGTCAGATGACCCATGCACGGGGCCGTTCGGGGTGCGCACGATGCATGGGTCCGCTGGAGTACCGAGAGATTCCTTGGAGTACCGATGACCGCTGCAGTGCCGAACCACGTCGACCTCGCGGTTCCGGGTGGCCCCGTCGGCTCGACGTGGTTGCGCCTGTTCCGCCCGTCACTGCCCGGCGGGCCGCTGCCGATCGTGCTGTACGTCCACGACGGCGCCCGGTCCGCCGCCGACGCCCGCATCCGTCGCATGGCCACGCGCCTCATGACCGGCCTCCCGCTGGCGGTGGTCGCGGTCGACTACAGCCTGTCGCCGGGCGCCCGTTACCCGGTGGCGCTGCAGGAGGCCCACGCGGCGCTGGAGTGGGCCGCCGCCGGCAGCGCCGGCCACGGGCTCGACGGCCGCCGGATCGCCGTCGTCGCCGACCCGGGCGCCGCGGGCCTCGCCACCCGCCTGGTCGTCACGGCGCTCGATCGCGGCGAGGGATCGCTGGTCGCGTACGTCCCGGTCGGCCCGCGGATGCGCGCGTCGCTGCGCACGGCGCTCGGCCTGCCCAGCCCGGCCCGGCGGCGCTCGGCCCAGCGGCGCTCGGCCTAACGGCGGCTCGTCGTGCCGGACCGGAAGTGGCCGGCCCGGCACGGGCGCGTGGCCAGGGTCGGGGAGACCGGGTAACATTTTCGGAGCAAATCCCTCGCAACTTCCGGAGAACCGATATTTCCGGACAAATACCCGCAGAACGGTCAGGCGATGGCATCGCTACCAGTGCCGGATCTCGTGGGCCGCGGCGGTGAGCTCCGGCTGATCGACTCGCTGCTCGGCCCGTTCGACGACGACCCCGCGTATCCCGACCCGACGCCCCCGTTCGGCGAGGAGTGTCCGCTGCCGTTCGACGACGCCGGGCCCGTCCCCGAGTGTTCCTCGCCGTCGCCCGAGCCCGAGGCACTCCCGCCCCTGCTCGACCGGCCCGGCCTGCTGCTGCGCGGCGACCCCGGCATCGGCAAGAGCGTGCTGCTCGACGCGGCCGCCGCGCGGGCGGAGTCCGCCGGGGCGACCGTGCTGCGCGCGGGCGGCGTGTCGTTCGAGGCCGGCATCGGCTACTCCGCCCTGCACCAGCTGCTCGACCCGCTGCGCGAGGAGGCCGCCCGCCTGCCGGACGGCCACCGGTACGCGCTCGACGACGTCTTCAGCCTCGCGCCCGGTCCGGTGCCCAACCCGCCCGTCTTCGCCGCCGTGCTCGACCTGCTGCGCGCGGCCGCGGCCGAGCGGCCGCTGCTGCTCGTCGTCGACGACCTGCCGTGGGTCGACGGGGCGAGCGCCGCCGCGCTGGGCTTCGCCGCCCGACGGGTCACCGACGAGCCCCTGACCCTGCTGGCCGCCGCCCGCACCGCGGCCGACGGCCCGCTCGACGGGCTCCGGCTGCCCGAGCGGCAGCTGCGGCCCCTCGCCCTGCGGCCCGCGGCCGCGCTGCTCGCTGCCCGCTGGCCCGGCCTCGCCCCGCAGGTGCAGC